>CAYNQA010000068.1:0-11658 GCA_964399225.1 uncultured Anaerolineaceae bacterium | reverse complement strand
TTTCCAAGAATGAGCCAGGGGTTATTATTTTGATCCTGGAGAATGCTGGTAAAAATGGCGTCTTCAAGAGTCAAAAAGGGCAAATCCCATGAAACCGTACCATCCTTTGTAACGTGTCGAAGTTGATAGATATCATTTCCCGTCGTATCGGCAATGAGCCAGGGTTCGCCATGCTGGTCAATTTTTGTGGCTATTACCCGAGAACGGCTGAACGACCAATCCTCGATTTTCCAGGCAAACGAGAATGGTAGCTCCCTCCAGCTAATCAGAAATAACATAACCCACTGGATGAAAATAGCCAAATACAACAGTGCTGTCGATAATTTTTTCAGGGTGTTCGTATTGTCAGGTTGTTGAGTCGCTGATTTCATGTTTCCTCCATAACCATAATGCAATTATACGCCCAAACAAACAGGCCGCATCTCATGGACGCGGCCTGACTGATCACTGTTCACTGATAACTGACATCGTCCCCTTTGTGAAGCACTTCTTTCCTTAAACCTTCCCCGTCAACGTCGCGATCTTCAACTCGCCGATCGCCTGCGTGATCTGGATCTCGCGCGGGCAGGCCATGGTGCAGTTGAAGGCGGTATGACAGCGCGCCAGTCCGCTGGTCTCAGCGACGATCTCGAGGCGTTCGCCCGCGGCCTCGTCACGGCTGTCGAAGATGAAGCGGTGGGCGGCCACCAACGCGGCGGGACCGATGTAATCGTCACTGGCCCAGAACGACGGGCAGGAGGTGGTGCAGGCCGCGCACAAAATGCACTTGGTGGTCTCATCGAAGCGGGCGCGTTGTTCCGGTGATTGCAGGCGTTCGCGTCCATTCTCGGGCAAAGGCGACTCGTTGATGAAATACGGAAGGACCTTCTTGTAATTGTCGAAGAAGGGTTCCATGTCCACGATCAGGTCCTTGACCACTTTCAAGCCCAACAGCGGCTCCACCGTGATGCGGTCACCCACGTCACGCACGAGGGCTTTGCAGGCCAGCATGTTGCGGCCGTTGATGCGCAGCGCGTCCGAGCCGCACACGCCGTGCGCGCACGAACGGCGGAACGAAAGCGTCCCGTCCTTGTAGCCCTTCACATGCTCGAGCAGGTCCAGCACGCGGTCGGTCTCCTGCGCGTTCTCGATCACGTAGGTCTCGTAGTGGAATTTCTTGTCCACTTCAGGGTTGTAACGGAAAATCTTGAGTGTGACTTCCATGAATGTCTCCGATAAGGAGTGTCAAATGTGTCGAAGGTGTCGAAGTGTCCCACGACACTTTTGACACGTCGACACTCCGACACTTTTTAATAAACGCGTTCCTTCGGCTGGTGCTTCGTGATGACCACGGGCTTGTAACCGATCTTCACCTTGCCGTCCTTCATCCAGGCCAGCGTGTGCTTGAGCCAGTTCTTGTCATCGCGGTTCGGGAAATCCTCGCGCGAATGTCCGCCGCGGCTTTCCTGGCGGTTCAACGCGCATTCGGCCACCACCTCGGCCACTTCGATCATGTTGCCGAGTTCCCAGGCGTTCAACAACTCCGTGTTGAAGATGCGTCCCGTATCCTGCACCTTCACCTGCTTGTAGCGCTGTTTCCATTCCTGGATCTTCTCGATGGCGACCTTCATGCCCTTCTCGGTGCGGTAAATGCCGACCTCGTCGAACATGACCTTCTTCATCTCGGTGGAAATGTCGAAGGCGTTCTCTTTGCCGGACCCATTGCGCAGCGCGTCAAACTGCGACCGTGCAGCGGCTTCCGGGTCGCCGGGCAGTTTCTGGAAATCGGCGTTCTTCGCATACTCCGCCGCCTTGAGTCCCGCGTGCTTGCCGAAGACCACGAGGTCAAGCAGTGAGTTCGTGCCGAGGCGGTTCGCTCCGTGGACGGAAACGCACGCGCACTCGCCGGCCGCATACAGTCCGGGGAAGACCGTGTTCTTTTCGTCCACGACCACTTCGCCAAATTTATTCGTCGGGATGCCGCCCATCGTGTAATGCGCCGTCGGCTGGATCGGCATCATCTGCGTGATCGGGTCCACGCCGAGGTAGACGCGGCAGAAGTCAATAATGTCCGGCAGTTTTTGCAGGACCTGCTCGCCGGTGATGGTGTAGGGGGTGCCGTCGGGGTTGGTGCGTCCGTCCATCGCGGCATACTTGATGACCGACTCGGGGCGCACGTCGAGGTAAACGTAGTTGCTGCCGTTCACGCCGCGGCCCTCGCGGATCTCAGTGTAGATCGCGCGGCTGACCACATCGCGCGAGGCCAGGTCTTTCACGGTCGGCGCATATTTGGGCATGAAGCGCTCGCCTTTGCCGTTGATCAAAATGCCGCCTTCGCCGCGCACGCCCTCGGTGATCAGGATGCCGAGTTTGTAAATGCCGGTCGGGTGGAACTGGAAGAACTCCATGTCCTCGAGCGGGATGCCGCGGCGCAACAGGATCGCGGCGCCGTCACCGGTGTAGGCGTAGGCGTTGGAGGTCACTTCGAAGATGCGGCCGTGTCCGCCCGTGGCGAAGATGACGGCCTTGGCGTGGAAGGTGTGCAGTTCGCCGGTGGCGAGCTCCACGGCAATGACGCCAGCGGTCTTGCCGTCCACGCTGATGAAGTCCAGCACCTGATATTCATCGAAGAAATTGACCTTGTTCTTCAAGCACTGCTGATAGAGTGTCTGCAAGATCATGTGTCCCGTGCGGTCGGCCGCATGGGCCGCGCGACGGACCGGCTTGCCGGTCACGTTGTTGGTATGTCCGCCAAACGGGCGCTGGGAGATCTTTCCCTGCGGGGTGCGGTCGAAGGGCAGGCCCATGTGCTCCAGTTCGAGCACCGCGTCGATGGCTTCGTTGGTCATGAACTCGATGGCGTCCTGGTCACCGAGATAATCGGAACCTTTCACCGTGTCGTACATGTGCCATTCGGGCTTGTCTTCCTCGTAATTGCCGAGCGCCGCGCTGATGCCGCCCTGCGCCGCACCGGTGTGCGAGCGTGTGGGGTAAAGCTTGCTGATGACCGCCGTCTTGGCGCCGCGCGAGGCATAGAGACCCGCCATGAGTCCCGCGCCGCCCGCGCCAACGACGACCACGTCGAATTGATGAACATTTGCCATGTGCCGTTATCCTAAAAGAAGATCCTGCCAGAGCAGATAGAGACCGATGAGACCCATCGAGATCATCATGATGATGCTGATGATGCGCACGATGCTGCGTCCGCGTTCGGAGACGATGTAATCGTCGGCGATCACGACCAGTCCGTGGACCCCGTGTCCCGTCGCGACGAGAAGAAGCGCGCTCGCTACGAGGCGCCAGAACGGGGTGGCCCACAGGTCCGCGTTAGCGAGCGGGACGCTTTGCACGTGTCCGTTGTTGGGCATGAATCCCCAGCGCAGTACGTCGGCCAGGTTCATTTGCTCGCGTGCGCCCATCACCAGCGCGCCGATGACCGCGATCAGGATCAACGCATACATGGCCAGTGCGGTCAGGCGCGTGATGATCCACATGAACATTTCGAAGTTGAATCCGCGCTTCTTGAGCGGGACGATCCTTGGTTTGGCTTTTTCCATGCCTAGCCTCCCAACCCGGTGGTGACGATCACATAGACCGCCAGTGAATAGACCGGCACGAAGACCGCCATCTCCACCCAGATGGCCTCACGCAAATGCGGGAGCAGTTTGGGGAAGAGGTCCAGGATGGTGATGCGCAGCCCGTTGATGGCGTGGAACAGCACGCAGAAGAAGATGAAAATCTGGAAGACCCAGTTCGTGTACAGGTCATTGAAAAAGCCGCCCACCGTGCCTCCGACGAACGAGGAGATGATGTGGGTGGTGACGAAAATGCCCATTCCCAGCCCGCCCACGCGGTGCAGGACAAACGTCCACATTGGTCCCTGCCCCTTGTAGCGTAACGCCGTGGCCAGTCCGACGTTTCTTGTCAGGCCCATCCGTGCCTCCTTAATGATGGAGTGCAGGCTTTACGAAGTACCCGTTAGGGTCAGCCTGCAAATTGCGGCCGGAAAGCCGCGCTCCGAAATGTGACAGTACCCAATCTCGCACAGGTCTGTGAATAAATAAAGTGACAATACTCATGGATTAATGGTTTCAGAAGTCCCTCAATAAAGAGGGATTTGACCCGTATAATCCAATCACGCCGTCACAAAGCGGCCTAATTCTAATCCAAACTTTGCGCCCCGCAAGGCGCAACAATTTTTCGGTATCGGAGGCGCTATGAGCGAGTTGAGCCGCAGGGACTTCATGAAAGCCGCTGTCTATTTTGTCGGCGGATTGGTGGGGGTGGCCACCGGCCTGCCCTCGGTTGCCTACCTGATCGACCCGGCGTTGAAGGCGGGAGGGAAGGAAGCCTGGGTCCCCGTCGGCAAGCTGACCGATATGCCCGAGATCGGCAAGCCGTATCCGTTCTCGTTCACGCGCGTCCAGGTGAACGGTTGGGAGCGCACCGCCACCAGCCACGGGGGATTTGTGATCCGCAAGTCGGAAGATCCGAACGATATCGTCATTATCAATAGCCGCTGCACGCATCTCTCCTGTACCGTCAACTGGAAAGAGGAGGAGCGCGTCTTCCTCTGTCCCTGCCACGATGCAAGCTTCGACGCCGAAGGTGAAGTGCTCGATGGTCCGCCTCCCCGCGCGCTCGACCGCTATGGCGAATTCCGTCTCACCGAGGACAACACCCTCGAGATCTTCTACAAGGAAGGTTGATCCATGTGGAAAAATATTTTCGCCTGGCTGGATGAACGCGCCGGCCTGAACGAACTGCAAAAAAACCTGCTCGAGCGCCCGGAGCCAAAAGGCAATTGGTGGAACACGCTTGGCTCGGCCAGCCTCTTCCTCTTTATCTTGCAGGGTCTCACCGGCATCTTCCTCACTGTCTACTACACCCCCTCCCCGGATCACGCCTACGACTCGGTCCAATACATCATGAACGGAGTCGCGTTCGGCTGGTTGGTGCGCGGCATCCATCACTGGGGTGCCACGTTGATGGTGCTGGTGGTCTTCATTCATATGCTGCGCGTGTTCGTCACCGCCTCGTTCAAATATCCGCGCGAACTGACGTGGATCATCGGCGTTGGTCTGCTCGTGGCCACGCTCGGCATGGGCTTCACCGGTTATCTCCTGCCGTGGAACCAGCGTGCGTTCTGGGCCACCACGGTCGGCACGCAGATCGCCGGCACGGTTCCCTTCATCGGCGAGTTCATTCTCAAAGCCCTGCGCGGCGGCCCGGACCTGAGCGCCCTGACCCTGCAGCGCTTCTTTTCTGCGCACATCTGGATGCTGCCCCTCGTCCTGGCCGGGTTCATCGGCGTGCATCTCTATCTCATCATCCGTCACGGCGAATCGCACTGGCCGAAGAAGGAAGACTAGGAGACGGCCATGAACGAAGAAACCAAAAACAAGATCAACGAACGCTACGAGCGTGAACTCAACAAAGGCGAATTCTTCTGGCCGGACAGCATCTTCAAGGACGCCATCGTCGCCCTCGGAATTTTCATCCTGCTGATCCTGCTCGCCACATTCGTCGGGGTGGCGGGTGAGCCCAAAGCGGACCCCTCAGACACCTCCTACATTCCCCGCCCTGAGTGGTACTTCCTCTTCCTCTTCAAATTCCTGGCGCTCTACGGGCAGATCCCGGTCATCGGCAAGATCGAATGGCTGGCGACCGTCCTTGTGCCGAGCATCGGCATTGGGCTGATCCTCTTCCTGCCGTTCATTGACCGCAGCCAGGACCGTCACTATGCCAAGCGCGCACTGCCATTGGGCGTGATGGGCATCATGGTTCTCGATATCGTCATCCTCACCCTGATCTCCGACATTCCCACTGTCGCCGCCGACGATGCGACCATCTTTGTTAAACTCTCAGCCTGGCTCCAACCGTATGTCGGACTGGTCATTCCGGGCCTTGTCATGCTGGCGCTGGTCGTCCTCTCGCGCAACAAGAGAGTTTCGTGGAAGCCCATGGCGTGGATCACCACCCTCGGCTCCGTCTTGATGATCGCATTGACCACCCTCATTTTTGTCTTCGCACCGGCGGTCGAAGCCGAAGAAACCGCAGTCGCTGAAACTCTCGCCGACCAGATCTTTGCCGGGCAGGACCTCTACTCACTGCATTGCGTGGAATGTCACGGCGACGACGGCAAGGTGACGGTTATCGAAGGTGTGGAAGGACTCGAAGGCAAGGAAGTCTCCCCCATCAACAGCCGCGATGTGCTCTATACCCTCAACGATGCATCCATGGCCGAGATCATCGCCTACGGCCGCCCGGACTCGGGTATGAATCCCTTCGGCAAGATGTACAACCCCGAAGGCCTGAGCAAGAGTGAGATCGACAATATCGTCATCTTCATGCGCTACATGTGGGACGACCGTTTCGAGGTCCCTGCTGAGGTGCTCAAGCCGCTCTTCCCGCCGCTGGCCGACGGCGAAGTGCCATCGTATGATGTTCACATCGTGCCGATCGTCAAGCGCTATTGCATCTCATGCCATCGCGCGGGCAAGGACAGCAACAACTACTTCATGACCACCTACGAAGAGATCATCACCAGCGGCGACAACGCGGACAAGAACATCATCGCTGGCAGTCCTGAGTCGTACCTCCTGCAGGTCATTCAGGGACATGCCATCATGGATCCCGCCAATCCGAGCGAGGAATTGATCGGCGTCATGCCGCCCAAGTCCACTCTCAAGCCGAACGTGATCGATGTCTTCGTGCGCTGGATCCTGAACGGTATGCCGCGCACCGCCGAGGAGGCCGCGGCACTCTTTGTCCCGCCGCTGGTCGAGCCAACGCCGGCGCCGTGACCATCTATTTCAATAAAAAAACGGACGCGAGTTCTCGCGTCCGTTTTGATTCAGCGATATGTTACTAAACCAGCGGCCAGATCAGCCCGATGATCGCGAGAATGCCAAAGATGAACAACACTGCTGCGGCGCCGACCACAACCTCGCGCCCGCCGGAGCGACGGTCCACGAGGCGGAGGAGGGGGTAGATTCCCTCTACGTCCCATAGCGGGCCGCTGAACCAGGTAAAGATCAGTCCGCCCAGCAAGCCGCCGATATGTCCCCAGTTGTCAATATAGCCGCCGCTGGTGAAACCGATCAGCAGGTTGATCGCCACAACACTGACCACGTTGCTGAGGGCGTTTTTCGTCTCGGCTCCGAACAGTTTGCGGTTTTGATACAGGAAGACCCCTTCGGCGGCCACCAACCCAAAGACCGCCGTGGATGATCCGACTGACGGGTCGCGGGTGATGAGGAAGGACAGCACGTTTCCGGCAAATCCGCCGAGCAGGTAGAGCAGAAGGAAACGTCCATGGCCGAAGCGCCGTTCCAGGCCCACGCCAAAAGATATCAGCGCATACATGTTGAAACCGATATGGAAGATCGATCCATGCAGGAGCATTGGCGTGAATAACCGCCACAACTGACCGGCGCGGATCAGTTCGTTGGATTTGGCTCCCAGCATGACCGGCAAGTCATAGCCAAAGATGACCTGTGATGCCAGTTGCAGCAGGTAGACGAAGACCGTGAGGCCAAGGATGATGTATGTGACGCGCGGGGGGGATGCGGGAAGACGAAGGGAGATGGGACCCGGCGAGGTCGGAGCCGCATTTGGGTCTGGATATGAGGCGGGCGGTTCGTTCACAAAGACACCTTGCGCGGGTTGACGCGGTGATGTTCGGCGTCGATGATCGCGCGGATCGTGCTGACCGTTTCATCGAGGTGAAAGTCGTGATTGATGATGACGTAGTCGAATGCGCTGATGCGTTGAAGTTCCTTGCGCGCGGTGGCGATGCGAAGTTTGAGTTCCTCGGCGGTTTCGGTCTTGCGGGTTTCGAGGCGGCTTACCAGTTCTTCTTCGCTTTCCGTGGTGAGAAAGACCAGCAAGGCCTCGGGCGCGAGCTTACGGATGGTTTCGGCGCCCTGCACGTCAATGCGCAGGATCACATCTTTGCCGCTGGCCAACGCCTCGCGGACTTGTTGCTTGGGGATGCCTTTGTAATCGCCATAGACGATGGCGTACTCGATCAGTTCGTCTTCTTCGATCATGCGCGCAAACTCATCCTTGCTCACGAACCAGTAATCGCGGCCATGTTCCTCATTCGCGCGGCGCGGGCGCGTAGTGGCTGTGACCACAAAATGGAACGGCAGTTCGCGCTCGATCATGGCTTGCAGCACGGTGTCTTTGCCCACGCCAGAGGGACCGGAGATGACGATCAGAAGAGGGTTCGGATGGGGAAGATCGAAGTGATGTTCTGCGGACATAATGCTATTGTACCTGAAACCTGTTGAGATGGTTTTGCAGACCGCCTGGGTCTTGGTAAAATATTCGCATGCCTACTTATGATTTTGTCTGTCAGGCCTGCGGACAACGCTTTGATGTGTTCCTGACCTTTGCTGAATATGGAAAGAAGGCGGTTCTATGTGCTCATTGCGGCAGTGACAAAGTGCGCCGCCGCATGACGAAGGTGCGCATCGCCCGTTCGCAGGAGTCACGCATGGATGACGTGGAAGGCGACCTTGGCAATCTTGAGGGCCTCGAAGATGATCCGAAGGCGCTCGGCAGGATGATGCGCAAGATGGGTAACGAGATGGGCGAAGACCTGCCGCCCGAGTTCGATGATGTGGTCGGCCGGCTTGAATCCGGGCAGAGCCCGGAAGATATTGAGCGAGACATGCCTGAACTGGGCAGCCTGCCCGGCGCCGACGACGAATTGTGACCCCTGGCGTTAAACGAACTCCCCGGTCCTGCAGGACCGGGGAGTTTTATTTTTTTAGTAGTCGCCGCGGCGCTGACCGCCGCCACGATTGCCACCGCCACGGCCACCGCCGAAGCCACCGCGGCCGCCGCCAAACCCGCGACCGCCACCACCACCGCCGCCGCCTTCTTCGCGCGGACGGGCGATGCTGACGCGCAGATCGCGTCCGCCCATCGACTTGCCGTGCAGCAGGTTGATGGCTTTCTGGGCCTCGTCGGCATTGCTCATCTCAACAAAGGCAAAACCTTTCGAACGACCCGTCTCGCGGTCTTTGATGATCGCCACCGAGGTCACGGTGCCTGCCTGCGAGAAGATGGATTTCAACTCATCTTCGGTCGCCGTGTAGGGCAGGTTTCCAACGTACAACTTCGATTCCATAGGTCTCCTAACAGTGCCCGCTTTGCGGGCCGGGAAAATGCAGGCGTTCGATGACCTCAGCCGAGAATCAGCCAAACCCCTGTTTGACGGTATGCAAAGTATAACACGCGACGTGTGAAAAGGGTCTGTTTTTCAACTCGCAGTTTCGCGAGTGACCAGGTTTACCGCCCTCGCTCCGCTGGCCTTCACAAGATTTTCCGGCGTGATCAGGATCTCGTGCCCCCATTGACCGGTCCCCACGCCCAGAATCGGTTCGCCCATCAGGGATGATTCGAGGAAGGTGCGGAAACCTTCGACCTGCCAGCCAAACGGGGGGATCGATCCGATGACGTACCCGGTCGTTTCCTTGACCGCTTCGGGTGAGGCCATCTTGATGTTTCGCGACCCCGCGGCTTTTTTCAAGTTGCCCGAGACGATGTTCTGGTCCGCGCCGACCATGACGAGGATGCGCTCGCCGGTGTCCAATTCAAAAATGAGCGTCTTGATCATCTGGCGTTCGGGATACCCCAGCGCATGCGCCACGGACGCCGCGCCTTTTTCAATCTCCGGCGAGAATTCCGCGCGCTGGTAGGGGATGCCGAGTTGATCGAGGTGGTCGTGGGAAGGGAGTTGGATCATCCGAGTTTCTCCTCGATCACCTTCCTCAATTCCTCCTGCACGGACTGCCAATCGCGCGACGCATCCACCACGACCCAGCGACTGGGTTCCTGCTTCACCATCTTTAAATACCCGGCGCGAACGCGTTGATGGAATTCCACGGTGTACGCGTCAAGGCGGTTCCATTCGTCCGCTTTCTTCTTGCGCTTCAATCCGACCTCCACGTCGAGGTCGAGCAAAATGGTCAGGTCAGGAATCAAACCGCCGGTGGCGTATTTGATCAGCGAGCGCACTTGCTCCAAATCCTGCTGATGGCCGTAGCCTTGATACGCGATGGTTGAGTCGGCGTAGCGGTCAGAGAGCACGATCTCGCCATCCGCCAAACGCGGACGGATGACCTGCTCCACGATCTGCGCGCGCGCAGCCTGGTAGAGCAGCGTCTCGGTACGCGGATGCATCTCGGCATTCTTCAGATCGTGGATCACCTCGCGGATCTGCTCGCCGATGGACGTCCCACCCGGTTCGCGCGTAGGGAAAACAACGTAACCCTTCTCGCGGAAATATTCCACGAGGTAGGGGACGTGCGATGTCTTGCCGGAGCCTTCAGGGCCTTCTAGAGTAATGAACATGGTTGGCTTTTAACTGTTGGCGGTTAGCAATTAGCTACAAGCTAATCGCTAACCGCCAATCGCTTTACTCCCTAAAAATTCGCACATGCCTGCGCGGTTCTTTCCCATACGAGTGACTGACCAACTCGGCGTTGCGCGCCATCTCATGTTGGAGTCTGCGAACGAGTGAGGGGCCGGGGGGGAGGTCCACCCAGCGCTCGCCGTTGAGCACGGCGGAGATGGCGGCCTGCGTCTCTTCGCGCACGTTGTCGATCTCGCTGCTGCCGCTCGAGCCTTCCATTGGCAGTTGGAAAAGGTCGCTCATGAATTGGTCTACCTGTGCCACGGTGTTCGCGCGCAGCACGTAGATCGGCATCCCGCGCGCTTCGGCGTCCATGATGGTGGCCTGACGGTCGCGGTAATACGAGCGCAGTGTCACAAGCGCGTCGGCTTCATCCGCTTCGCGCACAATGACAGCCGGGACTCCGAATCGCTTGGCGGCTTGCAACAGGCGGCTGCGCGCCACTCCATACGGATAGATGCGGATCGTCTTCATCGCGATCGGCGCGGGGGACGGGGCGGGCGACTCGGTCCGAGCGGAGGGGGAGGCCGGAGCAACTGGAGCCACCCGGGACGGAGGCTGATCGACAATGGTCCGGCCGCGGCGTGATGCTTTGGTCGTATCCTTCGCATCCACACGAGACGAGGAAACGGGGGCGGCCTTCTCGATCTTGATCTGACCATGTTCGTCGCGCGTGCGGATCTCCGGCGGGAGCGGGAAGCCGCGCAACAGCGAGTCGACTGAGGCCATGATGTCGGTGTGGACGGCAAAACGGTCGCGGGTTTGGATCTCGATCAGCACGTCGAAGGTGGGCGGGGCGCGGCGTTCGAGCACGGTTTTTTGCGTGCCCCGGCGGCGCGCCTCTTCGTCGGAGAGGGTCACGGCTTCGATGCCGCCGACCAGGTCGCTGAGGGTTGGGTTGAGCAGCAGGTTGTCGAGGGTCTGGCCGTGCGCGGTGCCGATCAGTTGCACGCCGCGTTCTGCGATGGTGCGCGCGGCTTGCGCTTCGAGCTCGCGCCCGATCTCGTCAATGACGATGACCTCGGGGTTGTGGTTCTCCACCGCTTCGATCATCACCTCGTGTTGCAGCATCGGCTCGCGGACCTGCATGCGGCGCGCCTTGCCCACGGCGGGATGCGGCACGTCGCCGTCGCCGCCGATCTCGTTGGATGTGTCCACGATGACGACACGTTTGCTTTCGGCCAGGATGCGCGCGGCTTCGCGCAGCAGGGTGGTCTTGCCCACGCCTGGGCGCCCGAGGATGAGCACGG
>CAYNQA010000067.1:6742-11694 GCA_964399225.1 uncultured Anaerolineaceae bacterium | reverse complement strand
CGATCATCAACCAGCCGCAGACCGGCATCCTCGGCATCGGCGCCATGCAAAAACGCGCCGTCGTCATTGACGACGCCATCGCCATCCGCCCGATGGTGTACATGTCGTTCGTGTTCGATCACCGCATTTTGGATGGCGCGTCGGCGGATTGGTTCCTGGCCAAGGTCAAGGAGACGCTGGAGAATTGGGCGTAGAGCAATCGGTGGTCGAGTAGCCGCGAGCGATAGCGAACGGCGTATCGAGACCACCATGTAATTTGGAAACAATTGTTTGTATGTGACTCGTTGGTCTCGGTACGCCCCGCAAAGACCATGCGGGGCTACTCGACCAACGAGGTGTTTTTGAAAAGGAAAAAATGACAAACTTCGATGAACGCGCCAAGGACTGGGACTCGGATCCCAAAAAAGTAGAACGTGCCCGCGTGGTGGCGGAAGCCATCCGCACCGCGCTGCCCCTGTCCACGGACATGACCGCCCTCGAATACGGCTGTGGGACGGGACTGCTGAGCTTCGCCCTGCAAACCGACCTCGGGCAGATCACGCTGGCGGACACGTCACAGGGCATGCTGGATGTGCTCGGCGAGAAGATCGCCGCGGCGGGCGTGACCAATATGCACCCTGTCAAACTCGACCTCGCCACGGACACCGTCCCTGCCGCACGCTTTGACCTGACCTACTCGCTGATGACCCTGCACCACATCGCGGACGTCAACGACATGCTCGGCAAATTCAACGCGATCCTCAAGCCGAACGGCTATCTTGTCGCTGCAGATCTCGACAAGGAAGATGGTTCGTTTCATACGGCAGACTTGGTGTACGAGCACAAAGGCTTTGCGCGCGATGAACTTCAGCAAATGGTTGAAGCCGCAGGCTTTGGGGATGTCCGCTTTTCGACGGGGTACGTCATTCGACGCAAGGTCGGCGAGACGGAGAAGGAATATCCCGTCTTCTTGATGACCGCTCAAAAGAAATAAGTGGCAAACGAAATCCATCACGGCAGGTTGGAAGCATATTGGGAGCAAGGCTGGGAGGGACGAATTGACTTCGCCTTCCAGCCCGACGATTCTCCGCATCCCATCTTCCTGCAAAGCGGGCACCGCCTCACGATCCTCGACGCGGATGGGAAGACTCTCTGGTCTGGCGCGATTCAATTTGTGGCGCGTGGCTGGCGGGATAACCACAAACTGGATGCGGGCATCTGGTCATACGAAAAGCAGAAGGGCGTGACGTATGCCCAATGGATGAACTGGTTCTGGCGCAAGCCGCCGTTGCAAGCAACTTTAGAAATAGAGGACAACATGACCGAACTCTCGCAAGACCACCCGAGCATCAACAAAAACATCCACCCGCCCGTGTTGACGTTGATCCATCTCGCCATCGCGTATGTGGCGAAGTGGGCGATCCCCATTCCCCTCGTTTTGCCCGATGTCGTCCGCATGTTTGGGTTCGCTCTCGTCGTGATCGGGTTCCTGCTCGGCGCGGCCGCGTTCGTGGAATTTTACAAAGCGCACACCACGCTCAACCCGCATGGCAGTGTGCGAAAACTCGTCACATCGGGGATCTATCGCGTCACGCGCAATCCCATCTATCTCGGATTCGCTTTGATGCTGGCGGGTTTCCCGTTATTTTCGGGCACGGTCTGGGGCGCGCTCCTTGTCCCCGTTTTGATCATCAACATGAACAACCTCGTCATTCAGCACGAAGAGGCCTACCTGGAGAAAAAGTTCGGCGACGAGTACGCCCGCTTCAAGTCACGTGTGAGGCGGTGGTTGTAGATCCCAGTTGAAGAAAGAAAACAAACCAGCCGATTCATAGAACACTTGTGCGATATAATTAGGGCAAGGAGAAAACATGGCAACGAAAAAAAACGACATCCAATTGGAAGTCCGTGGAAAGATGGTTGACGCTTATTTGGCGGAGCCAGACGGAAAATCCACCCCGGGAGTTTTGGTACTGCATGCCTGGTGGGGACTCAAGCCATTCTTTAAACAGGTCTGTGACCAGCTTGCCGAACAAGGTTTCACCGCCCTCGCGCCCGATTATTATCAAGGCAACCTTGCGAAGACGATTGAAGAGGCTGAGGCCTTGCGGCAAAAAGTGGATCAGGAAATATCGGGCGACATCATCAAAGCCGCGCATGATTTCCTCGCTGCGAAAACCTCCCGCCCCATGGGCATCGTTGGATTCTCGATGGGCGCATCGTGGGCCTTGCTTGTCGCCGCCAATGAACCGGATGTTGCCGCCGTGGTTCAGTTCTACGGCGCAGGCGAAGCCGATTACAGCAATTTCAAAGCCAGAGTGCTCGGCCACTTTTCGGACGTGGATGAATGGGAGTCGATGGACTGGGTCAGAAAGATGGAAGCGGATATGAAGTCTGCAGGTGTGGACGTGACGCTTCACATCTACCCCGGAGCGGCACACTGGTTCGCGGAGTCTGACCGCCCCGAATACAATTCCGCCTTCGCCAACGAAGCCTGGTCGCGGACGTACGATTTCTTCCGCAAGAATTTGTAGCTTTTTCCCTCACCCCTGGCCCCTCTCCCGTATTCGGGAGGGGGTGATTTTTTTAAAACAAGGTTCAGGATAGCGGTTACAATTGGGGCCGAAAGACTACTTTCTACTTTCTAATCTCTACTCTCTGGAGTTACCCATGGCAGAAAATTTCGATGTTGTTGTGATCGGCGCCGGGCCTGCGGGCTACGTGGCCGCCATCCGTGCCGCGCAGTTGAAGCAAAAGGTCGCTATTATCGATAAGCAGTGGCTGGGCGGAGTGTGTTTGAACGTCGGCTGTATCCCCTCCAAGTCGCTGTTGAAGAACGCGGATGTGGCCTACACCCTGCGCGAACGCGGCAAGGAATTCGGCTTCACCTTCGAGAACCTGAAACTCGATTACAGCGTGGCCTTCAAACGCTCGCGCTCCAATTCGGATCGCCTGACCAAGGGCGTGGGATTCCTGATGAAGAAGAACGGCATCACCGTCTTCATGGGCGCGGCCAAGTTCACCGCCAAAGACACATTGACCGTCACCGACAAGGACGGCAAGGCGACCGAGCTGAAAGCGAAGAACATCATCGTTGCCAGCGGCGCCAGCGCGGCCTCCATCCCCGGCGTGACCGTGGACGGTAAAAAGATCGTCACTTACGTGGAAGCCATCATGCAAGACAGCCTGCCCAAGTCGGTGGTGATCGTGGGCGGCGGTTCGATCGGCACCGAGTTCGCCACCATCTGGAATTCCTATGGCGTGGACGTGACCATTATCGAACTCCTGCCGCGCATCCTGCCGCGCGAAGATGAAGAGATCAGCAAGGAGCTCACCAAGGAGCTGACCAAGCACGGCATCAAGATCAAGACCGGCGTGAAGTTCGAGAGTATCGCGGTCGCGGGCGACAAGGTGAAAGTAAAACTGCCCGAAGAGACCCTCGAAGTGGAGCAGGTGCTTGTCGCCACTTCGTTCACCCCGAACAGCAAGGGGCTGGGACTCGAAACCGCCGGGGTCAAGATGAGCGACCGCGGCTTTATCGAGATCAACGAGAAGATGCAGACCAACGTCCCGGGCATCTGGGCCATCGGCGATGTGACCGGCAAGCTCATGCTCGCGCACGTCGGGTCGGCGATGGGCATCATCTGCGCCGAGAACATTGCAGGCGCAGAGACGACCACCCTCGATTACGAAATGATGCCGCGCGCCACCTACTGCCATCCGCAAGTCGCGTCTTTCGGTCTCACCGAAGCGCAGGCCAAAGAACGCGGATACAACATCAAGATCGGCCGCTTCCCATTCCAGGCCAACGGCAAGGCGCTGGGACTTGGCGATTACGCGGGTTTCGTCAAACTCGTCATGGACGAGAAATATGGCGAGATCCTCGGCGCGCACATGATCGGTCCCGAAGTGACCGAGTTGCTCCCTGAGTTGACCCTCGCGCACATGATGGAACTGACTCCGCATGAGATCGCCCGCAACGTTCACGCCCATCCGACGTTGTCTGAGACGCTCATGGAAGCCGCACACGGCGCAAGCGGGACGCCGATCCATATTTAGCAAGAAAAACAACAGCCCTGCGACTTTTCGCAGGGCTGTTGTTTTATTCAGGCAGGGTTGGCTATTTCTTTTCCATTTTCGGCACATCCATGCGGAAGGAGGAGCGGGCGTATTCCCACCAGTAGGAAACGGTCAGGGCTGAGACGATGCCGTCCACGAGGATGATCCAACTGGGGGGATGGAAGTCGTTATAGAGTTTGATGCCCATGAACGGGATCAGGATGATGAACAGCACAGCCACATAGTAGAACTTCGAGATGGACTGCATGTTCCGCCGTGTGGACCAGTAGAAGTTGCCCTCACGAGTGAAGGCGACACTACCCTGCGGCAACCCAAGGTGTGGTTGGATCTCGCGCTCGAGCGAGCCAAGATAAAGATAATGCCGCATTACTGAAAGATTTGTGGAATACAGTCTCTGCATCAGGTAGAACATCACCACGAGAATGGCGCTAAGCAGGATGTCGAACGGAAAACCGTTCTGCAATTCGGCCTTGCGGACCGGGTCCGAGATGTCGAGAAATTTGGCGATGGCATCCACGATCAGGTCATCGGCGGTGGGGACGCGCAGGAGCAGCATCAAGCCCAGGCTGGCTGTGATGACGAGGTACACGAACAGTTTGTTGCGTTCCTTCCATACCTCGAAGGCCACCTCAAAGGTCTTCTGGTAGTGCGTGGCCAGTACTTCCACGTTGACACTGACAGTGGGGGATTGTTTTTCAGGGCTGGGAGTTGCTTTCGGCATGAGCAGATACCTTTCTGGATTTCATTCCGCGCAAGATCAAGATGCCAATGACTAATGAGAGGATGGACGATGTGAATAAGGATGTGAAATGCTCAGTGGCGGGATACAAATCAAAGATGAGCGGGAAGAACACAAGTCCTCGTAGCGTGTAGGCACCGCCGATCATCCAGAC
>CAYNQA010000067.1:0-6642 GCA_964399225.1 uncultured Anaerolineaceae bacterium | reverse complement strand
CCGCGGTTGATGCCCGGCGATGCGGGCGGGTGGAAGAAGCGGTTGAAGACTCGGATCTCGTTCTCATCGTCCAAGTAAGAACCGCCGCGTAACGCTTTGGTGTCGCCTTCGACGGGGCCGAGGGGATTCTCGCTGATATCGGACAGATAGAAGAACTCATTGAACCAATCCGCAACCCACTCTCGCACATTACCCGCCATGTTCAACGCCCCATACGGACTCGCCCCCAGCGGATACCGATCCACGGGGAGTGGTTCGCCGATGGCGTTATCGTAGTTGGCGAGCTGGTTGTTTGGCAGAGTATCACCCCAGGGATACAGCCGTCCATCGGTGCCCCGCGCGGCTTTCTCCCACTCTGCTTCGGTTGGAAGTCTTCGCCCGGCCCATGTGCAATAGTTCTGGGCGGCTTCCCACGAAACATATACCACCGGGTGGTCTTTGTATTTTGCCTTTCCGTAGTATGGATTCAAACCTCCCATCAGTGGCGCTTTGCAGTTTCCAGCATCGACACATTTTTGGAACATGGCGTTACTGACTTCGGTCTGGTCAACCCAGAACGCGGAGAGAGTCACCGCATGTTGTGGGCGATTCTTTTGCGATTGCCGCGAATCGGTGCCCATGAGAAACTCCCCAGACGGGACAAATACCTGCGTCATGCCGTCCACCTCGGAGACGCGCGAACCGAGCGGCGTGACCGGCATCGTCTCGCCGAGGTTGAACGATGCGATTTCCGCCCGCGTCCGCCGGACCTGTTTATGGAGCAGGTCCGAGACCGGTGAGGGGATCTTGTAAAGCGCGAATGTGCCCAGCACGAACAGGTCGAAGAGCACGAATATGGCAATGAGTGTACGGTTGCGGTTGGAGTGATTCATAGAATGGGATGGCGGGAATATACAGCAAATCCGAAGTTCGGGCAAGCGGTATAATCGCGCAACTTGCCAAAGGAGAATGTATGAACGAGCAAACCAGCTTCACAGAAGCCGAAGCGCAGTTGTTCTTTGCCAAACGCTTCAACGGAAAAACGTGGGAACTGTTCAATAAAAAAGACCGCACCCCCGAGGAAAATGACCGCATGCTCGATTATGCCCATGCATCGCTGGCGCACTGGCGCGCGGCCGGAACGGCGGTCAACGTTCAGCGCGGCGAGTGGATGATCGCGCGGGCATGGATCCATCTTGGGGACGGGGAGCAGGCGCTTCGTCACGCCGGACGCGCGGCGGAGTTGACTGCCTCCCATCCCGACCTGATGGAAGATTTCGACTTTGCGTTCGCTTACGAATGTCAGGCGCGAGCGCATGCCCTGTGCGGCCACACCGACGAAGCGCGCCGCTTCATCACCCTCGCCCAGAAAGCGGGTGAGGCCATCGCAGACGAAGAAGACCGCACCATCTTTTTCGAAGATTTCAATTCTGGTAACTGGAACGGAGAGAAATGACCGACCACACCCGCCTTGCAACACGAATTACGTTTGTGCTATTTGTTGTACAGAGTTTCGCTTCGGCAGGCTTTATCGCCGCTGCAGCCATCAACCCGATCCTCGGTGAGAAACTCGCCGCCGACCGTTCGTTGGCTACAGTGCCTGTCGCGGCGTATCTGCTCAGCGGCGCACTCTCGGCTTCGGTATGGGGCTACCTCATGGACCGCATCGGGCGGCGCAATGGTATTGTGCTGGGCTTGTTGTTCGGCGTGGCCGGCAATGTGCTGGTTCTGTTCGCGATCGAAACAAGGTCATTCGCCCTGATGATCGCCGGCCTGATGTTAATGGGCACCACCAACTCCGCCACCCAGCTCGGACGTTTTGCGGCGGCCGAAGTGAACACGCCCGAACACCGCGGACGTGCGATCTCGATGGTGGTGTTCGGCGGCGTGATCGGCACCATTCTGGCGCGGCTCTCGGCGGCGCCGATGGGCGAATTCGTGGTGACGCTCGGCATGGACGAACTCTCCGGCGCCTACCTCACCACGCTGATCCTGTTCACGCTGGCGGCAATCATCGCCTTTGCCGCCCTGCGCCCGGACCCGCGCGACGTGGGCCGCGAGCTTGCCAAGCTGTATCCTTCCTCCGCGCCGGAGGGACAGTCACGCCCGATCTTGGAGATCCTGCGCCAGCCTGCCGCGGTCACTGCTGTGACGGCAATGATGCTCGGGCAGGTGGTGATGGTGGCCATCATGGTCATCACGTCCCTGCACATGGAAGACCACCATCATGCCCGCAGCGACATATACTCGGTCGTCTCGGCGCATACCTTTGGAATGTTCGCGCCCTCCATTATTTCCGGCTGGCTGCTCGACCGCATCGGCCGCCCGCGGATGATCCTGATCGGCGCGTTCACGCTTTTGCTGGCCTGTGTCACAGCGCCGCTTTCGCCGGATGTGTTGCCGTTGGGCGTGGCGCTCTTTCTGCTGGGCGTGGGCTGGAATTTCTGTTTTGTCGGCGGCTCCACCCTGCTCGCGGACCAACTCTCTCCGCTCGAGCGCTCGCGCACCCAGGGCACGAACGATTTCCTCGTGGGGCTGGCATCCGCGCTGATCAGCCTTTCGAGCGGCTTCATCTTCAACGCCACCAGCTACACCGTGATGACCGTTGTGGCCGGGGTGCTCTCGCTCGTTCCGCTGGTATTGACCTGGCGATGGATGAGGACCATACACGTCAAAGCGTAAACCTCAGGAAATGAAAAGAAGCCTCTCTCAGAGAGGCTTCTTTTCATTAAGCTTAGGTACCTGCTTACTTTCGTATCATCGTCAGCAGCATCTTGAATCTGGATGTCGCCTTCAGTGCGTGCGGCACATCGGCCGGCATGATGATGGCATCACCCGCGCTGAGGGAGTGAGGGACGCCCGCGAGGCGCACCTCCGCTTCCCCGTCCAGGATGTGAACGAGGGCGTCGAAGGGCGCGGTGTGTTCGCTCAACTCCTGTCCGCTGTCGAAGGCGAAGAGTGTCACATTGCCAGCCTCCGCCTTGGTGATCTGGCGGCTGACGACCGACCCTTCCTGGTATGCGGCAAGGTCAACGAGTTTTAGCACTTGTGATTTCGGGGCGCTGGACATGGTTCCTCCAAACAAATAGGGGCGGGTTATCCCGCCCCTACATCAACTAACGGATCTCGATCGAATATGTGGCGGTGGCGCGTGTGAAGCGCGTCGTGCCGGTGACGATCAGCGTGACCGAGTCGCCGGGCTCGAGCGCGAGCGGGATGTCCACGGTCTGGTCGGCGTTGACCTCGATGTATTGCACCGTGGTCTCACCGTTTTGTTCGACGATCAGCGCCAGGCGGAACGTTTGCGGCAGGACGTTTTGCGCGCGGACGAAGCCGTTCGCTTCCCACCCGCCCAGATCGGATTCAAAGTCGCTGGCGTAGCCGATCGCATCGATGCGGACATCGTCGAGCAGGAGGCCTTCCCCATTCACGGCCGCATCAGTGATGTACTCGAAGCGGACCTGGATCTTCTTGCCGGCATAGGCGGAGAGGTCCACGGTCTCTTCGATCCAACCGCCTGATGTGGCGTTGTAGCCCCAGCCCAGGTTTGCGCCGGTTGGGTCTTCATCGGTGGTGGAAGGTGCCTGCACGATCTCCCAGTTCTGGCCGTCTTCCGAGATTTCGAGGTAGACGTAGTCGTAGTCCTTCTCGATGTCGTACCAGGTCCAGTACGAGATCTCAACCGGGCCGCTCACGCTGGTCAGGTCGAACTCGCGGGTCAGGGTCATGTCCGATTCGTCGCCCTTGTTGGACCAGACGAAGTAATCGCCGGAGTGCGGGTCCACGGGCAGGAGGCTGGCTACGGTGGAACCTTCGAAGTGCAGGGTGTAATTGCCCGAGCAGGTGATGCTGACGTAATCAATGCCGTATTGGTGCACGTCGCGTGTGATGGGGGAGGATGGGCAGTTGCTGATCTGCTCGGTGGGGTAGGTCTGCGGGCCGTTGGGATAATTGTTGAACACGAAGCGCCCGTCGCCCACGCGGTCATCTTGCAGGAAGAGCGCGGCGGCGTAATCCACGAACACGTCGTCGGCGGTCAGTACGTTGCCGGTCTGTGAGTCGGTGATGTTCAGTTCGGCGAGCGTGCTGTCCACGCTGGTCAGGTCATTGGCTTGATGCGCAGTGAGCGCCTTCGATGCATCCTCACCGAAGCGGTCCAGGTAGTAAAGCAGGTAGAGGAAGCTTGCCCCATAGTGTGAGCTGAATTCAGGCGAGTTCGGGTCGGCCCAGTCGTTCAGTTGCAGGTCGGGGTCCTGTGCGTAGAGCCAGTCCGCGCCGCCGACCTCGTAGCCGTTCAGGTATGCGCCGACCTCGGCGAAGCCTTCATCCAGCCACGAAACATCGTTGCGGTCGGAGTTGAACTGGATCATGTGCACGAACTCATGCGCAAGCACGGCGTAGGTATATTCGTCGCCCAGGTCCTGGCTGGCGGCGATCACAAAGGCCTCGTGAGCGTTGGAATACTCATGGACTTCGGGGTTGAACGAGTCCATCGAGGAGAAGTAACCGGCCACGGTACTGCCGATGTTATCGGCATAGATCATGTAGATATGCGGGTCGCCGTCCACGCCGGGGGTCCATTCGCTGCCGAAGAACTCACGGTCGGTGGGATAGATCTTTTCCTCGAACGTGTCCATCAGGCGCTTCAGGTCGTTCATGTTCACGTCCAGGTTGCTTTGCGCCCAGAAATAGGTATGCGGAGTGATGTAGCGCAGGGTGGCTTCGATCTGGAAATTCTCGTTGTTGTTGACGTTCGTCACCCAGAATTTTTTCTTGTCGCCAACCTTGTAGGCGGGAGCCGCGGGCAGGGTTTCGGGCAGGTTACACTTGCCTTTAAGGCGGCAGGCGATCTCATACGGATCATTCTCCGGCACGATGGTGGACTTGAGTGTATCGAGCGTCTCGGTGGAGACTTCCTCAGACGGGCGGATGATGACCGGGTCCTCCGTCGGGGTGGGCGGGTCAAACGATTCGATCGTGGGGAATACGGGAATGCTGGTGGTCACTTCGTTGAAGTAGTTGATGCCGACCACGCTTGCGGCGCCGAGGATCAACGCGCATGCGCAGCACACGGCCACGAAGATGCCGATGCCGATCAAGATCGCGTTATTATTTTTAGTGGGTGTGGGTGGAATTTGCTCCATGATGCCTCCATCTGATTAAAAGTTGGCTTATGATACCTTAGATGACTGAAGGTGGGATTAGGAAATTGAGCGATGCCCCGGGCTCACGAATTTGGCGGGATGGGTGGAAAGTGGATGGGGATCGGGTGCAGGGTTGCCACCAAAGCGGCTACCGGCATGGCGAATATGATCGGAAGGAGCATGGCGATTGGGTATACCCACCAGCGCGGACGGCTGCGGTTCTCGTTCGAGGGCAGGCAATAGGCCGGCAGCCAAACCATTAATCCGTAGACAAAGATCCAGAACGGAGCCTGTATGAAGTTCAATGTGCCGGCAAACTGCGCTTCGGCAAGAAACCCGGTCAGGCCGAAGAGCAGGAATACCTCGGCGGGGGAGAAGTCCCAACGCGAGAGCATCCATGCCCAGCAGACGAACATTGGAATAAAAACAACGACGCTGTGCAGGGCAACCACGTCGAAGTAGTTTGCTGAGGCGGTGATGTATGCCGCGCCAAGCGGAACCCCGAACAGCGGTGCGAGGTTCGTCATGGATACGGTGACAGCCTCCTCGAGCAGGGCCAGCATCGTCGAGAAGAGAATGAAGGTCAGCGATGGAGAGAGCCGCCATCCCGAAGTCCAGAGGCGGATGCGGTCGCGTTGTGTCCACATGACGGTCCCGCCGATGCAGATCCAGAGCACGACCAGTCCGATGCTCATCAGCATTACGGCACGGCTGTTCGGTGCTGCTAGTGTGACGGCGGCGGCCACGAAGGCGAATGTGGTCAGGGCCGTCCATGCGGCGAGAAAGCGGATTAAGTTGGTGAGAGTGAAGATGCGGCGCACGTGCCCCCTAGCGCGCGATGCCGGCGTAAACACGCAGGAAGAAGAGCAGGTTGGCGATGAGGAAGGCCAGTGCCGCCTTCCATTGTTTACGGAAGACCTGCCAGATTTGGGAAGGCGATGGGAGTTGATCGAATTCCACGAATGCCCCAACCAAAATGATGGCACCGTATGTGCCGAATGTGAACATGAGTATATCCACAAGGATGTTGAGCGGTCCTGGTAGTTGCATCTCTTTTCCTTTGGCAATGGACCCAAACTCGAATGGCTGGAGTGATTATACCCAAAATAAAAACGGGCCGGATCTTCTCCGGCCCGTTGGGTTAGGCGTGTACTGCTTCCTTCTTTTTGCGTTTGGGATGCAATGCTTCGCCGGCGGTGAAGGTGAGCGCGTTCTTCTTTTCGTCCACATCCACTTGCACGGTGGCGCCGTTGGGGAATTCGCCGCCGAGCAGTTTCATCGAGAGCGGACTTTCCACATGCTTCTGCAAAGCGCGGCGTAGGGGGCGCGCACCAAACGCGGGATCGTAGCCTTCCTTCGCGAGCCAGGCGCGTGCGTTCTCTGAGAGCTGCACGGTGATGTTGTGTTCGATCAGGCGTTCCTGCACTTCCTTGAGCTGCAGGTCCACGATGTGTTCCATTTCGGCCAGCGAGAGCGGCGAGAACATGATGATCTCGTCGATGCGGTTGAGGAACTCGGG
>CAYNQA010000066.1:0-11714 GCA_964399225.1 uncultured Anaerolineaceae bacterium | reverse complement strand
TGAAGCGCAAGCAAACAGAAGATCCGAACGACTCTGCGTTCATCCTGCAAACGACCCTGCGCTGGATTTTCACCAATCTTGCCGCAGAAATCATATCAGCAACCATCCATCCGCAACCGCTGCGCTTGATCTATGAAGATGTGATCGCACATCCGCGCGAATCCATCTCGAGAGCAGGAGAAGCAATTGGCGTCGATCTGAATCATGTGGCGGAAGCGATCGCATCTGGCGCAAGCTTCGGCTTCGATCACTCCGTGGATGGAAGTCTCGTACGTCTTGAAGGCCCCACATCCTTGAAACCATCCCCTGAAAAACCCCTTTCTCCCCGCATCGAACGCGTCTTCCAACCACTTGCGGGCTGGCTCGCAAAACGCTACGGATACTAAACGTGGAAATCATTACTGGAAAAATACTCAAACGAAACGGCTGGCCGGACGGACGCATCATCGGTTTGGCAAAAGACGCAGGCGACCAACTCCTCGCCAACGGCATGGACCGCGACTCGGTTCTTGCCAACCTCGAAGCGGTTCGCTCGAATCCCGGCCCTTTCCTCGCGGACGCCGTGTTCGCCGACCTCGCACGCGAGTGCCTGCGCATCGCCAAGCCTGAACCAGAGTCGGAGGAGTTGCGCGGCGAACCTTTGCATTATCCCATTTGGGGGCGTGAAAATATTGACGACAGTTCGCTCGACCAAATGAATAACGCCATGCGCTTGCCAGTCAGTGTGGCGGGTGCGCTTATGCCCGATGCGCACGTCGGCTACGGGCTGCCCATTGGCGGGGTGCTCGCAGCGGACAATGCCGTGATCCCCTTCGCTGTCGGCGTGGACATTGCCTGCCGCATGAGACTTTCGCTCTACGAGGTTTCGCCCCACCTGCTTGGACAGAAAAAGGGCATGTTCGAAGACTCGCTTTTAGATCAGACATCCTTCGGCATGGGCGCAGAATGGAAAGGCAGCCGCCGCGCAGACCATCAAATCCTCGACGACTCTGCCTGGACAGCGACTCGCCTATTACAGTCTCTACGCGATAAAGCAGTAAGCCAACTTGGAACGAGCGGCACCGGAAATCACTTTGTGGAATGGGGTTCGTTCCGTTTGCATGAGCCGATCTTCGGCCTGCAACCCGGAGAGTATCTCGCCCTGCTTTCACACAGCGGATCCCGCGGGGTCGGATTCAAGATCGCCGACCGATACAGCAAGCTCGCCATGGAAGTGCATCCCGACCTCGATAAGTCCGTGCGGCACCTGGCATGGCTCTCGCTCGATTCTGAAGAGGGACAGGAATATTGGCTCTCTATGGAGCTGGCAGGGCGCTTCGCATCGGCAAACCACTATGTGATCCATCACCGCGTTGCAGAAGCAGTTGGCTTGAAAGAAGCGGCAGTGGTGGAAAATCATCACAACTTTGCCTGGAAAGAGCAACTCCCCGATGGCCGTACCGTTATTGTGCATCGCAAGGGCGCCACCCCGGCTGGGCTGGGCGTGCTCGGTGTGATCCCCGGCTCGATGGGCGACCCTGGCTACGTGGTGCGTGGACGCGGTCTGGCGGAATCACTCAATTCTGCATCGCATGGTGCTGGGCGTTTGATGAGCCGGAAAGCGGCTTTGAATTCGATCAGCAAAAAGGAACGCGACTCGTATCTCAAAAACCAGGGTGTGACCCTGCTCGGCGGCGGAATGGATGAATCGCCACAAGCCTATAAGCCGATTGACAGCATCATCGCCGCCCAGCACGATCTTGTGGATGTAATTGGCAAGTTCACACCTCGCATTGTCCGCATGGCGGATGAGGCGGGAGAGTATTAAGCAGTAACGCGAGAGTTCCTCTCGCGTTACTTTTTTTCTACATCTTCTCCAATATCTCGGCCGCTATCTTCAATCTCTCCAACACTTTCTCGCGACCGATGATCTCCATACTCTCGAATAGTGGCGGACTAACCTTTTGACCCGTTACCGCAACGCGCAAGATACCAAAGACCTGAGCCGGCGTGTAACCGGAAGATTCCACATAAGCGCGCATAAGGGGTTCAGCCTCAGCGTGAGAGATTGAGGCGATCGAAGAAAGAATTTCACGGGATTTCTTGACGATCTGGGAGCAAGTGACTGCATCCAACCCTTTGGCGATCAAGTCCTCAGGGGCAGGCTTTACGTCTTCCTTGAAGAAGAAGGCGGCAAAAGGAATGCAATCATCAAGCGTTACAAGGCGTTCGCGAATCAGCGGAATGATCTTCAGTAGCGTGTCATTGTCCACTTCCAGATTTTCCCTCAGTAAAAACGGCTTGATACGTACGGCCAAGTCAGGAGGCGGCAAGAGGCGAATGTGTGTAGCGTTGAAGTGGTCCAATTTCTGGAAGTTTACAGCCGCGGGAGAGGGAGTCAGGTTATCAATATTGAAGCGTTGCACCATCTGATCGAGAGTCATCACATCATCATCTGGCACACCCCAACCCATCAAGGCGATCCAATTCAGAACTCCCTCGGGAGTGTATCCGAGTTCCTGCATATCTCCGAGAAATGTTGAGTGGCCATCCTTCATGGCTTCTTCTTTGTCGCGCTTGCTCAGTTTTCCCTTGCCAGAGGGCTTGAGAAATACCGAGAGATGGGCAAATACAGGCTCATCCCATCCAAAAGCGCGAATCACGTGGATATGCAAAGGCATCGAAGGGAGCCACTCCGAGCCGCGAATGACGTGGGTTATCTCCATCAAATGATCATCCACCATCGCAGCCAGGTGATAAGTTGGCAGGCCATCGGACTTCATCAAGACAGAATCGTCCAGTGACGCATTTTCGGTGGTGATCTGTCCACGCAATAAATCATTTGCGGTAACAGTACCTTCCTTTGGCATTTTGAAACGAATTACATGCCGTTCCCCTGCGTTGGCGCGGGTTTTGGCTTCGGAAGGATCGATACTTCGGCACGTGCCGTCATAGCGCGGATTTTGTTTATTCTTCTGCTGCTCCTGGCGCACTTTCTCGAGGCGTTCGGATGTGCAGAAACAAGGGTACGCATGACCAGAGTCCACGAGTCTCCAGGCATACTCATGATAGATCGCGCGGCGCTCGGTCTGCCTGTACGGTCCGTATGGGCCGCCGATATCTGGGCCTTCGTCATAATTGATGCCAAGCCAGCGTAAGCCCTCAATCAATTCCTTCTCAGCTTCAGGCGTAGATCGTTTTTGGTCGGTATCTTCGATGCGCAGGATGAATGTCCCGCCGGTATGACGTGCCAACAAGTATGGATAGAGAGCCGACCGAGCGTTGCCAATATGGATTCGCCCGGTAGGAGAAGGTGCAAAACGCGTACGAATAGGTTTTGAAGACAAAGCAATTCTCCTGCAAATTAAAATTCGACTTCTTTTTGGCGCATCACCACACTTTCCACAAGGGCGATGCCGAGCATCAGCGAGACGAGGCCAGAGCCGCCATAGCTAATGAATGGAAGCGGCAAACCGGAGACCGGGATGATGCGCAGGTTCACACCGATGTTAACCGCGCCCTGAAAAAAGATGATCACAGCGATGCCGTAGGCGATCAGTGACCCAGTCAGGTCACGGGCAAGACGCGAGGCACGCAAACAACGCCAGATGACAAATACGATAATCGAAATCACGATCATCGCGCCCATCAAACCAAATTCTTCTGAAATAGCTGAAAAGATGAAGTCGGTGTGGCGTACTTTCAAAAACCGTAGTTGTGTCTGCGTGCCGAGGCTGTAACCTTTACCAAACAAGCCGCCGGAACCAATGGAGATCAGCGCTTGTTGCACGTTATAAAGGTTGCCGTAGCTGGCGTTCGGGTCTGGGAAGATAAAAGTCAGCACGCGCTCCTGCTGGTATGGTTCAAGGAACGGGAATGCAATAATGATCAAAACCACACCTGCCACGCCAAACCAAAAAATATGCTTCAGTTGAATTCCGCTGATCCAGATCATGGCGGCCCAGATCACCATCATCACGATCACGTTCGAAAGATTGGGTTGGAGCAGGATCCAGATGGCCAGGCCGCCGACCCACATCAAACTGCCAGCGATCCAACGCAGATCACGCGGACGATCCTTGGTCACCTCGAAGTAGCGCGCAAGGATAAGCACTTCCACCACTTTAGCCAACTCCGTCGGTTGGATGAACAAGCCTGCGATCTGGAACCAACGTGCTGCACCGAATTGCGGCTGGGCACTGATATAGATCATGATGAGCAGGATCATCATGACAATGTACATAGGAATGTAGAGGGCGGTCCAATACCGGTAGTCGATTCCCGCCACAACAAAAATAACAATGATACCCACCACACCAAATTGGATCTGGCGTGTCACCGATTGGGCAATCTCTTCATTTCCGGCCACAGCCGAGCGGATCATGGCCACGCCGAACGAAACGGCAAAGACCACCACGCCCAACAACCAGAAATCGAAATGTTTCCAGGAAAGTCCGCGAAACATGGGACGGAAAGCGAAGGCTTACTTCGCCTTACCTCGTTTACGACGACCCACCCCTTTAATGGGAATATCTGCCACCAGGCGCTGTGAACGGCCTTCATGCTCCATTCCGATGCGCACAGCCTCGGGATCAATATCCACATGGCGTGAGATCACCTCGAGCAAATCATCTTTCAACGCATCCAGTTCGGCCGGGGTCAGGTCGGTGCGGTCATGAATCAACACCAGTTGCAGACGTTCCTTGGCGCTGTCGGCGCTCTTGTTACGTTTGAAAAAGTTGAACATTATTTCCTCCCCAGCAGGCGCGACCAGAAACCGCTCCCGGCATCGAGGTCTAGGAACGGAACATCTTCGCCTTTCAAGCGGCGCGCAATGTTGCGGAAAGCCTGTCCCGCACGACTCTTGGCATCCATCGCCACGGGGTTACCGCGGTTGGTGCCAACGATCACGTTCTCATCTTCAGGCACAACCCCGATCAACTTGATCGCGAGCAGGTCAAGCACATCGTCAGCAGAGAGCATGTCATGCTGTTTGACGAGAGTGGGATTAAGGCGGTTGATGATAAGTGAAGGCGTGCCTTTCTCTTCCGCTTCAAGGATGCCGATGACCCGGTCTGCATCACGGACAGCAGAGACCTCAGGATTGGTGACGACGATGACACGGTCGGCAGGCGCGATGGAATTTTTGAATCCGCGCTCGATCCCAGCTGGCGAGTCGATCAGGATCCAATCCACCTCGCCGCGCAGCTCGTTACACAAGCGCACCATATCCGAAGGGGAAACGGCCAGCTTGTCGCGAGTTTGCGCCGCAGGGATAAGGTGCAGGTCAGGCAGGCGCTTATCGCGGATCATTGCCTGTCTCAGGCGGCAACGGCCCTCGATCACATCAACCAGATCGTAAACAATCCGATTCTCCAGGCCCATCACCACATCCAGGTTGCGTAGGCCGATATCGCCGTCGATACACACGACTTTAGCACCTTCTGCCGCCAGCGCAACCGCAAGGTTGGCAGTCGCAGTGGTTTTGCCCACGCCGCCTTTTCCCGAAGAGATCGTAATTACTTGTGCGGTCATAATGTCACCTTATTCCGTCTGCCAGGGTTCAACAAACAAACGGCCATCTTGAATAAATATTTTTTGTGGACGCGCACCCCTGGCGCCTCCCTGCAATAATAGCTCACCAATACGAACCTGTGAAGAAGCGACCTCCATGGCACAGATCACAGACGAGACATCCCCACCCGCCCCGGCCTGCACCGCACCGCGGACACGACCCCAAATGATCACACTACCTCCCGCAACGATCTCCGCACCGGGATTTACATCACCAAGCACAGTCACATTGCCGGGGAATTCAATGCGCGTACCAGAGCGAAGCGTACGCCCGATCCACTGTGCGCCCGTGCTGGCGGTTTCCTCAATCGCACCCCGCTGGACCTCGGTCGGACGCGGCTTTGCGATACGGGTCGCCAGACCTAGCAGTTGGGATGTCTGTTCGGTCGTGGGCGATTCACTAACCACAGCCCAAAGCGTAATGCCTCGCTCGGAAAGTGTATCGCGAAGTGACGAAAGCTGGTTTACGTGAAAAACCTGACCGCCGACGTCCAGGGCAAGGCGCGCACCTTTGAAGAATGCCTGCTGATGCTCGATCTGATCCATCAATGCTGCTTCTAGTTCTTCCCAAGGTGCGGCACTCATGCTCACGAGCAGCCCGTCGCGCAAACCTTTTATTTGTATGAGTTGATTTGAATCGGTTGTCATGCGTTCGCCAGAGAGTGGACGAATTATAGCATGAGCCATCAACCGCCCGGCACAATGGCGAGGTCTATGGCTTTGAGTTCAAAGTATGCCTGCATCACCAGCCCAACGATCGGAGCAGCCACCGACGCACCTTCTCCGCCGTTGTATACAAAGGCCATGATCACGATCTCCGGGTCGTCAAAGGGAGCATAGGCCAGCGTCCACGAATGGGTTGGCCAGCGCCCGAAGGAACACAGGTTATTTTTTAGAGCCACATCATCACAGTATTCTGCCGTACCTGTTTTCCCGGCCACAGCAATCGGGAATCGAGCGGGGTCTCCGAACACGCGATTGAGCGTTCCGCGGCGAATACCGCCTTGATTCTCGATTACCGCATATCGCATTCCCTGTTGCACAGACTGAACCACAAAGGGATCTACGCTGCGGAAATTGTCAGTCTCTGAACAGTACGGGCCTTCACATGTGTATACGCGGATAAGCGGATCGGAGGTGATATCCCATTTCATTGTGGGATTGAACGGGGAGATCTGATAACTTGTGGGACTGGATTTGGTATCGGTGATCTCGCCAGTTTGGGGGTCATACCATTTTTCAACGACGTTGCCATCGCTGTCCTGCACTTCACGTACAATCGTTGGCTGCATCATCTTGCCGTCATTCGCAAGGGTAGCCCCGGAAACCAGCACTTGCAATGGCGTGGCGAGAACATACCCCTGCCCCACTGAGGCAATATAGGTATCACCGGTCGACCAGTTTTCGCCTTTATTGATACGCTTCCATTGCGGAGTCGGGATCAAGCCTTCCTGTTCACCGGGGAGTTGGATCCCGGTAGGCTGGTCATACCCGAGCGCACGGGCATATTCTCGTAAACGCTCGATACCCAACCCTTGAACAATTTCATCGCCGAAACCTCCGCCAAGCTTGTAAAAGCAGACGTTGCTTGAAAAAGCAATGCAATGCAGAAAATCGATGGTGCCAAATCCTTCTTCATTGATGACATTATTTTGGTTGTAAACCCAATCCACGAAGGGACGCGCACGCCCGGGATCATTGGGAGAAAACTTTTCAGTTAATACCAACTGTCCCGGCGCTTCGATGATCTTGTCGAGCGTGACCACGTTTTCGTTTAACGCGCCTGTAGCCGTGGTCAACTTGAACACCGACCCGGGAGGGAACTCGCTGGAGATGGCGTTATTCAAGAGCGGGCGGCGCGGATCCTGGCTAAGCTGTTCGTAGTAGTATCCGGGGATAAAGCGCGCCATGCGGTTGTTCTCGTAGGTCGGGAACGTGACCATCGCAAGTACTTCGCCGGTCTTGGGGTTCATGGCGATCACAACGCCGCTTGAAATTCGATCTCGGCCATAGTAACGGTTCCATTCCTTGATCTCGTTCGTCAAGGTCGCTTCGGCAGCGGCCTGCAGGCGCGCATCGATCGTCAAGGTGACGTTGTAACCCGGCACCGGGTCGATCGGCGGCTCGATGTTGCGCAACTCCTTGCCAGCCACATCCTCCTGGATCACGCGCAAACCGTTCACACCTGAGAGTAATTCATCGAGGGATAATTCCACGCCTGCATAACCGACCTTGTCACGACCAGGGACAAAGCGGCGGGCGCGATACAACTCTTCCAGCTCGGCCGGGATGGGACCGAGAAATCCAATTACATTCGTGGTCATCCCACCGGTCGGATAGTCGCGGATCGGTTCAACCTCAATGCCCACCCCCGGCCAATCCACGCCTCGTTCACGAATAATGCGGGTGATCTCCTCGCTGACGTTACACTTAATTTTTACCGGCGTGTAAGGTGCCAGAGAATCTCCCAATGCCACCATCTGAGCAATACCCGGTCCGGGCACGCAAGCGCCAAAGAACTTGGCTTCTTCGATGCTCTCATCGGTGAGGGGAAAGCCGGTTGGCACTTCGATTAGGGCCGAGAGCTCGCGATAAACGTTTTGAATATCCGCCTCATCATCCGGAAGCTCTGCAGGCGTGATGATGACGTTGTAAGATGCGATATTGCGCGCCAGCACAAATCCGTTGCGGTCATAGATGATGCCGCGTGGCGCTGGGAGCGTGATATTGGCTGTGTAATTTTCGACAGATTGTGCGTAGTAGTCGGAATGTTGAAGAATTTGGAGATTGACAAGGCGGTAAATAAGCGCGCCTATAACCAGCGCCACGATCAAATACACCACACGGTAACGCCACTCTTCAACAGTTTGTTTTGCGATGGTACCAGTACTCACTCGTCCTCCTCCACCGGGTAGACCCAACGCGAAATGTCGCGCATGAACCAAAACGCCGGTACGGATAGAAGCATATTCAATAAGACACTCGGCAATGTGATCAAACTGAAAGAATCAGCGATCGGCAGGGGTACCCGTGTCACACTCAAGATAACAAACGAAATTAAATGCATGATGAGCGTGGAAAAAAGGGTCACCCCCAGCATGGCAAGCAGAGGTGCCTGCCAGATACGGCTTTGCAAGACACGAGCCACGAAAACAGCCGCCAGAAACCCTAGAATGTGGATCGGAAATGGAGCCCCGGAAACAAAAGCGGTCATCACCCCAACAATTACCGCCCAATGCCAGCCGGTCTCCACATTTTCCTGTAGCGACCAGCCGATCACAAGTACCAGTGGGAGGTCAGCGAAGCCGCCAAGCAAGCTCGCGCGGCTGACAACCGCCGACTGTAGAATGACGGCCAACGCCAGGACCGGAAAGGCGATCAGATTGCGCATAACTCAGGGGGTTGTTTCAGGAATCAGGGGTTCGATATTGACCGGTCGGAAGTTGGTAATGACCAGAACGATCTCAAGGCGCGTAAAATCCACAACCGGTTGAACAAAAGCTTCTTGGAACAAGTCCGCCTCGCGGCGGCGCACATTGATGATCTGCCCGATGACGAGATCTGGGGGATATCCGCCGCCCAGGCCCGAGGTGAGAACAACACTACCTTCCTCCACAACAACATCCTGGGGGATCAGATCGAGCGAGAGGTCACCCGTCACAGAACCGGTCAAGACTGCCTGAAGGCTCGAGTTTTGCAAGCGGATGTTGACTGATGAGGCCGGGTCGGTGATCAACTGGACACGTGCTGCATCGGCGATGACCGCGTCCACGCGGCCGATCAATCCCTGGGCGGTCACTACGGGCATGCCGCGCTGGATACCATCGTTCGATCCACGATCAATAATGATGTAATGCAGGAATGGGCTGGGGTCGCGGCCAATGACCGAGGCCGCTTTGTAACTGGACTCAGGGTTTGCGCGTGAGAATTCCACCAACGCAGCGAGAGTCTCTGTCTCGGATACTTTTTGCTGGAGTTCGATTAACTGCGCCTGCAGGCCTGCGACCTCCACCTCCAATTCAGCGTTACGCTGGCGAAGCGATGTGACATCGCGCGGCGCAGTGACAAAATCCTGTACTGCAACGAAGCGGGTGGAGAACCATGCCTGGACCTGCACGAAGAAACCCGACATCCAATTGGAGGCTGAACCAAAATACCCGCCAAAGGCCAATACCAATATCCCTCCTACGACCATAAAGAGAATGGTTGCCTGGAGGGACCGGGAAAATGTATTTCTCATGATTGATTGGGGAAGTGCAAACGCGCGAAGGGAGATTCCCTAGGCGGTATGGCGTGTGCTTCCGCGCTCCAAGCCGACAAGGTAGCGGCTGAGGTTTTCGAAATCATCAAAGATCAAGCCAGCACCACGCACCACACAGGTAAGCGGATCCTCCGCCACCCAAACGCGCAACTTCAACTCATCTGAGAGACGCTCAGCGAGACCTTGCAAGAGAGCGCCACCACCTGCAAGACAAATGCCAACATCCATCAGGTCAGCCACGATCTCGGGGGGTATCTCATCGAGGGCATCACGGACCGTATCTACGATAACCTGCACCGAGCTCGAAAGTGCCTCGCGCATCTCCACCGAAGAGACTTGGACCGTTTCGGGAAGGCCTGTGACAAGGTTGCGCCCGCGCACATCCATGGTCTTTTCCATGGGCAGCGGATAAGCCGAACCGATCGTCCATTTGACCTGTTCGGCGATGCCCTGTCCGATCAACACGTTGTACTTGTTACGCAGGTAGGAAATGACATCTTCGTCCATTTCGTCGCCGGCCACGCGCAATGAGCGCGAGACGACTACACCGCTGCTCGACATCACGGCGACTTCGGTCGTGCCGCCGCCAATGTCAACCACCATCGAGCCGCGAATCTCTCCCACGGGCAGACCCGCTCCGAGGGCAGCCGCGATCGGTTCTTCGATCAGAAATGCCTGACGCGCGCCGGAAGACATAACAGCATCATAGACAGCGCGCTTCTCCACTTCCGTCACGCCGGTGGGAATCCCCACGATCACACGGGGACGCGGCAAGGGCACCACAGTCTGGTCGTGCACTTTGCCGATGAAATAGTCAAGCATCTGTTGGGTTACATTGAACTCTGAGATGACGCCGTCACGCAGGGGGCGCACGGCAATGACATTACCGGGCGTGCGTCCAACCATTTCTTTGGCCTCAAGGCCGATCGCAATTGGTTGACGTAAACGCTTATCGATCGTGACCCAGGACGGCTCGTTGATAACAATCCCCTTACCGCGCACATGAACGAGAGTGTTCGCGGTGCCCAGATCAATGGCAATGTCGAGTGAGAACAGGCCTAACAGCCAGTTTATTGGGTTGAAGGCCAAGATGGGCTCCTCATCAATGAAATTCTATACGAAACTAACACGCGGCCGTTATTATACCATGAGGGGAACAGGCGCCGCCCAGCCGGGTTGATGGCTTCGTGAGGTAAAATAGCGCAACTTAAAACCTGCATCGGAGGAAGAAATGGCAAAAATCGCACTCGTGACCGACAGCACATCCTGGCTGCCGCGCGACCTTCTCACGAAGTACAGTATCACTGTCGCGCCTCAGGTCTTGATCTGGGGTGAACAAACCCTGAACGACGGCGTGGATATTCAGCCGGAGGAATTCTACACACGCATCAAAACCGCCAAGGTGATGCCGACCACTTCGCAGGTCCCCATCCCCACCATGGAGCGCATCTTTCGGGAACAGGTGGAAGCGGGCGCCGAAGTTGTGGGCATTTTCATCTCCTCCAAGCTCTCCGGCACAATGCAATCGGCATTGCATGCCCGCGAGATGATGGGATCAGCCGGTTCAAAGGTGCACGTTTTGGATAGCCAGGCAACAGCAATGGCAATGGGCTTTCAAGTGCTCGCCGCAGCGCGTGCCGCAGCGGATGGAGCAAGCACATCGGATGTGGTTGCCACCGCTGAAAAAGCACGCGAGCACACCGGCGTCTACTTCGCTGTGGATACGCTCGAATTCCTGCACCGTGGCGGACGCATTGGAGGCGCACAGCGCCTGCTTGGCACCGCGTTGAATATGAAGCCAGTACTCGCCTTACTGGATGGCCGCGTAGAGGCTGTTGAGCGCATTCGCACCAAACGCAAGGCAGTGGAACGCGTACTCGAGATCGTGATCGAGAAAACG
>CAYNQA010000065.1:0-11856 GCA_964399225.1 uncultured Anaerolineaceae bacterium | reverse complement strand
GTTGTGAACAACGATCAGTGCGGAGGCATTCTTGCGGACAGCTTCCTTGAAGAGTTCGCCCACGCGCACTTGTGATGAGTTGACCGAGCCTTTATAGACTTCGACGGTTTCCATCACGCGGTTGCGCCGGTCCAGCAGGATCACGCGCAGGTGCTCCTGCTCCAGCGCGGACATTTCGTACGCCACCAGCGCGGCCGCATCGGCGGGAGAGTTGATGCTGGGGCGCTCCTCCGGTGACTCGAGCGTGAGGCGGCGTCCCAACTCGATGGCGGCTTTGATCTGCGCGGCTTTGGCATCGCCGAGTCCGTGCTGTTTTTTCAGTTCAACGAACGGCGCGCGGTGCAGGCCGGTCAGACCGCCGAATTTGGTGAGCAGGCGCTGTCCCACCGTCACAGCGGATTCACCCTTCACGCCCACGCGCAGGAGGATGGCGAGCAGTTCCGCGTTGGTGAGAGCCTGCGGCCCGAGACTGGCGAGCCGCTCGCGGGGTCGGTCCGATTCGTGCAGGTCCATGATGCGGTAAACGGGTTTGGGGTCGGTCTCTGCCATGATGCGATCTCCTCCATTGGCGGAATGTGTCTATTTTACAGCCAAACATGGGCATCTGCGCAATTCAGGAAATGGAATGCCATGCGAGCGAACGCAGGCGGGACGCGAAACTGGTAGAAAGTTTGCTTGACATCCCCCCCTGCCTCAGGTAAAATGCCCTTCGCCTTGTCCCTGACGGGATGATCAATCGGGCCTGTAGCGCAGTTGGGAGCGCGCCTCAATCGCACTGAGGAGGTCAGGGGTTCGAATCCCCTCAGGTCCACTAGGCAGCGAACAGTGGACAACTTGAAAGTCAAAGTTCGCTGCTCGCAAAATCCGACCAAGGGCCCATAGCGCAGTTGGGAGCGCGTCTCAATGGCATTGAGAAGGTCGGGGGTTCGAATCCCCCTGGGTCCACACAGCAAACCGCTCTCCGTAATGGAGAGCGGTTTCGGTTTAATCCCAGATCAGGCTTCGGCCAGCGCGCGTTTGATGTGCGGAAGTTGTTTGCGCGCCGCCTGTTCGCCGCGTTCGATCACATGCGGGATCTTTTCCACATCGAACATCGAAACCGAGCCCTCGAATTCGGGAATGACCGGGAAGATCTCGGCGTGGTGGGCCAGGTTGTAGAAGGCGTAGGTCGAGTTCAGAATGTTGTTCATGTAAATGCTGTTCAGCTGTTCCTGGACGGCCGTCATCGAGCGGAAGCGGTTGCGGTAATCGAGCGTGAATCCCATCGCGATGATGATATCGGCGCCATCCTGGATGGCGACATCGATCGGGAGCGGGTCGGATGCGCCGCCGTCGATGAGCAGACGGCCGTTCACCTCCCAGGGCGGGACGATAATCGGGATGGCCACGCTGGCGCGGAGCGCGTCGGCGACGTTTCCTTCAGAGAGGATGACCTTTTCAGCGGAGAGCAGGTCGGTTGCCACCACTTTCAACGGGAGTTTGAGGTCGCCAAAACTCCAATCGCCGAAGACATTGCGCAGGTTCGCGTTGAGGACGGTGTCATCCACCAATCCGCTGCGTTCCGTAAACCGCAGGGTGCCGTCTTTGCTGGCTTTGAGGTTTTCCGTGTATCCCTGCATGACATCTTTTGTCCACAGGCGGTTGGACATTTCCTGCATGCTCTTGAGGTCCACGCCATTGGCCATCAGGGCGCAATACAGGCTGCCCCCGCTGCAACCGACGAGGCTGTCCACGTGGATGTTTTCCTGCTGGAGCACATTCCATAAGCCGATGGCGGCCGCACATTTGACTCCGCCCGAACCGATGACGAGGGAGACGCGTTTGTTTGTGTTCATTGGATAGACCTCACGATTTCCCAAGGGATTTGGATGCCAACGCCTGTTTGAGGTACGCCATATGTTTCATGGTTTCGTCCCTGCCCTGCTTGATGACAAGCGGCACACTGTCGACATCGTTGAGGGGGACGTTCTCTTCAAAATGCGGGACGATGGATATGATCTCGGAATGATAGGCTAAATTGTAGAATGCATACTTTTTGTACAACAACTGGTTGACCAGGATGCTGAACATTTGCGAGGCGAAACCGGCAGGCGACGAGACCGAGCGAAGCAGGGGAGTCTCGAACCCGATGGCGATGATGATATCTGCGCCTTCCTGAATGGCAACATCCACAGGCAGGGGGTTGGACAATCCGCCATCGATCAACAGCCTGCCGTTCCATTCCACCGGCTTGAAAAGGACGGGGATGCCGGAACTGATTCGCAACGCCCTCGCCAGGCTGCCCTCAGAAATGACAACCTGTTCCCCGGTGTGAAAATCGGTTGCGACAACGTGGAACGGGATTTTGGTATCCAAAAACGTAGTCTCGATGCCAATGGCGCGCGCGATGCTTGCGCTCATGACAGTGTCGTCGAAAATTCCGATCTGGTCGTCGAACCCGAACAGGCCCGGAAACGCGATCTTTGCAAGAGAAGCAAGGTCCAGTTTTTTGGCGACTTTGCTCGTCCACGTTTTGGAGAGGGTATCGGCCAGCATGTCGGAGGAATAGCCAAGCGCAATGGCTCCGCCGAACACCGCCCCGCCGCTGCACCCGACGACCATATCCAGGGGAATATTCTCCTGCTCGAGCGCCTGCATCACACCAACCGCGGCGGCACATTTCAGCCCGCCGGAGCCGATCACCAACCCAAGACGTCCGCGTTTTTCCATATTGCGGGTTAACCAGCCAGCAATTCTTTGAGGTGCGGTAATTGTTTTTCCGCCGCCCGTTCGCCCTCTTCGATCACGTAGGAGATCTTATCCGTATCGAATAGCTTGATGCGGTACTGGAACTCCGGCAGGATCGGGATGATCTCGGAGTGATGAGCAAGGTTGTGGAACGCGAAATTGGTCTTGAGAAGATTGTTCGAAGTGACGCTGCTGATCTGGAAGTTATAGCGCATCAGCGAGGAAATTTGTTCCTGGTAGGGACTGTCGAACCCCATGGCGATGATGATGTCCGCTCCTTCCTTGATCGCAACGCCGACCGGCAAGGGGTCGCTTTGAAAACCATCGACCAGGTAGCGGCCATTAAGCTTGAAGGGCGGAAAAATATACGGGATGGAGATACTGGCCCGCACGGCATCGGCGATCCTGCCCTCGGAAATCACCACCTGCTCCCCGTTGTAGAGGTCGGTGGCGGCCACGAAGAGCGGGATCTTTGTTTGCGAAAATGTCGCTCCACCGAAGCCGTCTTTCAACCTGCGGTTGATCAGGCCGTCATCGATCAAGCCGAAAGATTCATCGAACTTTACGAGCCAGGGCAGTGCCAGCTGGAAGATGGCGCGGCTGCTGCGTTTCGAGGTGACTTCCTTCGTCCACATGCGCAGGGTGGCATCTGTCGCCTGTTCGGCCGACCAGCCCAGAGCGATGAGAGAGGCGTAGATCGCCCCGCCGGAGCAGCCGACCACCATGTCCACATGGATGTTTTCGCGCGCAAGCACCTTCATCAATCCAAGCGCCGCGGCGCATTTCACGCTGCCCGAGCCGATCACGAGCGCGATCCTAGGTTTGGCTTTTGTCATCATGGCTGCATCTCCAGAGCCTGTTTTAGATTGGGAAGGATTCTTTCCGCTTCGGTCTCTCCCACCCGGATGATCTCAGGCATTTTATGTGTATCGAACATTTGGATTTCCGATTCGAATTTTGGGACCACTAAAACGATCTCGGAATGGTGCGCCAGGTTGTAGAAGGCAAAGGAAGCCTGGAGCAGATTATTGGCGATCAGCCCGGAAAGGTGAAACGCGTAATCGGAGAAAGATTCCCTTTCGGCTGTGGAGATGGATTCGAAGCCCATTGCCAGGATGATATCCGCGCCTTCCTGGATGGCCACGCCGATCGGCAGCGGATCGGAGAGATATCCATCGGCCAGTAGTTGTCCGTTCCGTTCACTGGGAGGAAAAACCAGGGGCAGTGCAATGCTCGCGCGGATGGCGTCAAAGATCTGGCCATCAGACATGACAGCCTGTTTCCCCGTTCGATAATCGGTTGCGCTTATGAAAAGCGGGATCTTCGTATCGGAAAACGTTTGCGTGCCGAACGCGTCGCGCAGGCGTTTGTTGACCAGACGGTCATCCCGCAGGTTGAAATACTCACCCACCCTGAAAATTTTCGGAAGCAGGATCTGGAGGATCGCGAGGCGGTTCGCCTTTTCGGTTACTTCGTGGGTCCAAAGGCGGCGGGCGATCTCAATGGATTCATCCGCTTCGTGACCCAGGGCGATCAGCGAGCCAAAGATGCTTCCCGCACCGCTGGCCACGACCATATCGACATGGATCCCCTCCCGCCTTAACACGCGCATCAACCCCAACGCCGCCGCGCATTTCACACTACCCCAGCCGATCACGAGGGCGACACGTCTCGCCATGGATTCAGATCAACGTTCAGGAATAGCTTGCAACTGCGGCATCCACATCGCTGAACATTTTCAGGATGTTCGTGAAGCCGCTTAGGTTCAAAACTTTCAACACATCCGGCTGCACGCCGGCGAGCCGCATATCACCGCCGAGCGCGCGGGTCTCTTTAATGGCGCCCAACATCACACGCAGACCGGCGCTGCTGGTGTAGTCCACTCCGCTGAAATCGGCGACCAGTTTGGTGTTTCCGCGGCTCACCAGGGCCTGGATGAACTCGGTGATCTTTGGCGCAGTTAATGCATCAATGCTTCCGGCCAGGGATATGACCGTGGCGTTGCCGAGATTTTTCTCCTTGATTTCCATCTTCACTCCTTGGGGCGAACTATTTTTTTCTCCAGCAAGAACTGGTTGAAGTCTGTGTTCGGCCTATTATACGTGACATTGTCCATCAGTTCCTGGACGAAATAGATTCCCAGGCCGCCGATCGCCCGTTCCTCCCAACCCGCTTCGAGATCTGGATGTTTGGCCTGGTCGGGCGAAAAATACGTCCCATTGTCGCGGATGATCAGGCGTGCCGTATCGTTCTGCACGGTAAAGAACAGTGAAAGCAGGCCGGGCTCGCGGTCTGCAAACCCATACTGGATGATATTGGCGCAAAGCTCATCTGCGGCGAGTTTGAATGCAAAGATGTGTTCTTCCGGCAGCTCGCTGAATTTGGCAGCCGCCTCGACAAAATCGCGCAATTCGGGAAGGACGTCCAGTTGTGCCGGGCGGCAAATGGCGTGCTGGTTCAAGCCTTCGCCTGCCTTGCGGCGAAGCGAAAGCAGGGTGATATCGTCGAACTGGGGTTGTTCGCCGATGTGCCTGCGCAGATTGGTGTTCAACTCGAACAACATGCTGAAGACGGAAGTCCAGGGCGCCGCGATGGTCTTCAGCATGCGGCCCTCGCCAAACTGTTCACCGTATAGATTCCTGGCATCCGTCGTCCCATCGGTAAAGCCGATCAAGACATCCCCTTCGCGCAAGTTCACCTGCTCCACGCGGAACTCCAGGTCCGCGAACATGCCGACTGCCGGGCCGGTGGGCATGAGCCGTTGAACGATATCCCCTGCCTTGTCCAAAACAATGGGGGGTTCGTGCCCGCCATTAACATAGTGGAGCGTTCCGGTGTGTGGATCCAGCACACCAAAGAACATGGTGGCGAACATGTTCGACTTTCCGTGATACTCGGCGATGAAATTGTTCGTTCGGATGATCGTGTTCAAGAGGCGTTCGCGAACGTTCTGCTTATCCACTTGCATTCCGCTGAATGCACGCAAAAGACTGCGGAATAAAACCATGAACAAAGCGGCTCCCACCCCTTTATCGCACACGTCCGCAATGATGAATGCGACCATGTCAGAGCCCTTGAGTTTGAAGACATCATAAAAATCGCCGGCTACCTGACGGGCAGCGTGGAAGTGAGTGGCCACTTCCCAGCCCGGCACGGACGGTAATGTTTCGGGGAAGAAGCCGGATTGGATCTGGCGGCCGATTTCGAGGTCCCGCTCCGCAGCGCCGAGGGCGAGCTCGGTCCTTGCGTAGAGTTGGGCATTATCCACAGCGGTGGCGATCTGGCTGGCAATCGTCTCCGCCAGTTCGATATCGTTCTTTGTAAAGGCATAATCCGGGTCCCGTGCAGGCATGCCGATCGTTCCGATTGCCTGGCCGCGCGCCAGCAACGGAACGATCATGATGGACTTTGTGCCACGCTGGCGGGAAAGTTCCGCGATGGAACTGGTACGCGAGTCGTTCTGCGCATCTTGAATGATCACGGTCTTTTTCTTGGTGATCACCTCCAGCGAGGAGGTATTCCCCTCCAGGGGCAGGTGTAAACCGAGTACGGAACTCTCGCTCGGGTCTTCGGCGTGGAAGGCGCTGATCTCCAGGCTTTTTTTGTCCGGGGTGAGCAGGCCGATACCCGCGTTGCGGATCGGGAAGATCGATACGAGTTCCTTGCACACCGCCTGCAAAATCTCTTTAAGATCGAGTGATTGGACCACTTTTTCAGCCACGCGGTTGATCGCATCGAGCTCATGGGCGCGGAACTCTGCAGCCTCTTTAGCCTGACGCAAGATCTCCTCCGCCTCGATGCGGAAGGAAATATCGCGGATGATGCCGCGGCTGCCGACCACCTCTCCGTCTTCGATCTTGGGCGAAACCACCATCTCGCCCGCCAGTTCCTGCCCATCCTTGCGGCGGTAGATGAAATCATAGGGCGGAATAGGTTTGCCGGTCTTGAACATTTCTTTGTACTTCGTTGTCGTCTCGTGTAAAGACTTCCTGGATGTCACGATGCGGAAATGCCTTCCGAGCAATTCTTCCTTGCTAAAATGGGTCCAGAAACACAATGACTGATTCACATAAATAAGGACACCGGACTGGTCAGTTTCAAAATATGGGTCCTGTAATGTCTCCAGGACTTCAAAATAGGATGTTTGTGTTTTCTGAAAATTGGCTTCCGCTTTGCGCCGTTCTGAGATGTCGTTGTAGAACGCCAGGTATCCAAAGCGCTCCCCGCCCACGAAGAACGGCGATGTGAATATTTCCACATCCACCAGTGAGCCGTCTTTTCGCCTGCGGCGCGCCTCATTCAGCCTATTTCGTTGCATGATGGTGCTGGACATCTCGCTGGTTTCCTCGATATCCTGCGGGGAAGAGAGGAGTTCATCCAGCCGCCTTCCAATGGCTTCCTCCTTTGAATAGCCGAACAGCTTCTCGAAGGCGGGGTTGACCATGGTGATGCGCTTTTCCATGTCATTGATCACCATGGCGATGGGGGATTGCTGCATCAACCCATCGAGCAATTCCTTTTGCTCCAGGATCTCGCGTTCCGCCTTGACCCGTGTCGTAATATCACGGATCACGCCACGCGACCCGATCACGTTCTCGCCATCAGTGATCGGCGAGACGGTCGTCTCACCGATCAAGGTCCGGCCGTCCTTGGTACGATAATAGTATTGAAAAGGCTCCAGAGAGAGCTTGGTTTCGTACAGCATCTGGAATTTTTCGAAGATCTCGCGGACGCTTTTGCGATCGGTGAAATTCCTGAAATTCTTCCCCTGTACTTCTTCCCAACTGGAGAAGCCCAGGTTTTTGATGAACGCCTTATTGGCATAAGTAATGATGCCGGATGGGTCCGCCTCAAAAATGCTGTCCTGCATGGTGTCCAGAATGACCTTCATTGTCTTCTGGGTTGCAATGACATTCTCCTCTGCCCGTTTTGCCCCGCTGATATCGTTGAGTTGGATCAGCCAGCCGGTCATCTGGTCGAAGTCGCCTCCTCCGATGCGCGAGATGAACAGGTCGAGGGTTCGCTGCGTGGAGGCAATCGCAGCCTGGGTATGCACATCGCCCTGGTTGAGCGCATCCAAGGAATCGGCGATCACAGCAACGCTGGGGTTCTTCTCCACCAGAGTTACCAACGGGTCCCCGGCATAGGTGCTGGAAGTCAAACCAAGCATTTCACGAGCAGCCTCGTTGATGTCACGAATATTCCGCTCGGAGTCGAGGATCAATATGCCGGTCGATAGTTTACGCACGATCGTTTCGTGCGCGAGCGGCACCACCTCCAGCATGCGGCTGCCGAATATGGCCCATGCAAAAGCTATGCCGGTAATAGTGAAGAGGAGAGGGGTTGGGTCGGGGAATCCGGGCGGAGGGGAACCGAACAGGTAATACGCGTTTCCAGCCATCGGAGCAAGAACGCCGATGATCAACCGATAGGCCTGCGCACCATATTGCTTGAAGCGTGTCACCAGCGAAACGGTCAACAAAGCAATGCCTGCGAACAAAGCCAGGTAGGAATATCCGGTATGTGCAAAGAACAGCGGAGCGTATTCGTATTTCAAGGCGGCGTATCCGCCTTCGGTGCCGATGTCCGCGAACTTGAAGAAAAGATGATGGTATTCGTTGGTCAACAAGGCCGCATAGAAAACCGCGGGGAAAGCCCAAAAGTAGCTTTCATATTTCCGAATCCACGGACGGAGCAGCCCCGTAAGGTTGATCGATAAAAGGAACCATGCTGTTGGAATGAGCATGATCCCGATGTATTTGACATTGCTCCATGTGGATTGCCATTCCACGTTGGGGGTCATGACCTGGATCGCATCAGCGAACGCCCAGAGCGAACCGCCGAACATGAGCGTGATGAACGCATTCGATTCGCGTCTTTTTACCGGGCGGCTCAAAATGTAAATGCCGATCACCGCCAGCGCGATCCCGGGAATCAATTGCCAGATCAAATATGGGTTTGTTTGAAGTTCCATTAAGAGGAAAGTCTCACTTGAGGTATTTTGTAAACGTTAATATGTTGCCGTCTTGCGAGGATTCGTAATCGATATTGTCCATGGTTTGATAGATTAGATACAGACCAAGCCCGCCCATCGGGCGGTCTTCCAGGGCGGCTTCCACGTTGGGCTTGGGCGCCTCGGCCGGTTCAAAGATGTGACCAAAGTCCGTGATGCTGACCAGGATTCGGTCCGGCTCGATGCGGAAGGAGAGGATGATCGAGCCGGGGTCCATATCCTTGTAGCCATGTTCGATGATGTTGGTGCAGGCCTCGTCCACCGCCAGTTTCAGCTCGAATACCGTTTCATCCGGGACGTTGTGCCTGCTGCAACACTCCGCAATGAAGTCGCGAAACAGGGACAGCGACTCGAGCTCGGCGGCACGGGTGATTTGATATCGTTGCGACATGGGCTTCTCCTAATACTTGGCGTCGGGAAAGGTGTCGACGCCCGCCTGGCGGCCAACCTGCTTGATCATTTTCAGGTCATCCCATTTTTTATCGATCGCCTGCAGGATCCCATCATGGATGGCCCATGCCCGTCCGCGCACCGTCTTCCATTGATCGGGTTGGCGGAATGGCGTACTCCCATCGAGGGCCTTGTGCAAGAGGCCGCCGGGCTGGAACTCTTTATGGATGGTATCCATTAGTTGGTGGCCTTTGGAGTAGGCGAAACCACGCTTCTCGAAGATCCACGCTGAGACGTAAGTGAGCGGCTCAAGGAAGAAAGCGTGATGCGCCATCATCGTCAGGAAGGATTCAATATGGAGGAAAACCACCTGCGAGGAGCGCAACCCCGCGCGGACCTGGCCGGGGGCGAGGCCAGCGTTCATGGCTTTTTCCTCCTCTTTCAGGTTTCGACGGACTGTGCCGAAGAGGGTCTCATTCCCATCATCATCGTAATCTGTTCGGAATTTTTCACTGAGGGGGTTGCTGGCGATCAGGAAATTCAAGTCGATGCCATTATATGGATTGTCAGCCAGTTCCAGATAGAAGAATTCGTTCTGCGGATCTTCCCCATACCACGCATGGATCTTGACCTTATCACTGCCCGGCTCGGCCTCCAAGCGGACTTGCTGGAGCTTGTCGGGGTTCTTCCAGGTGCGCGGGTTGATATCGAATTCGGCCAGTACCTGCACGGGGATCAGCGCGCGGTAAAGCCGCAGCTTGGCGTTTTCAGGCAGGTTGTTCAGGGCGCGGATCGTCACCGGCAGGCTGGCGTCGCCAATCAATTGGGAGATGGTAATATCCCCAAAACTGGGGGCGACATTTTTTGGTTCTTCTTTAACTCGAAGGCGTCTGAACATAAGCGAATTTGGATAGTTCTGGTTTTATATCATAGAAACACTATCTTGCGTTCCGGGATTTGGGGCTTTTTACCGGTGTTGCTCTTGTGCTATAATTTGCAAAACATTAAAAGTCACGGCAGGAGTAGTAGGTCATCCCGTCAGCGAGAAGGGAGAGTGAGGTGGAAGCCCTTCACTTGTATCTAACGGGAATACGCGGACTGAACTCGCCTCGCCACTCGAAAGAGAGACTGCGCTGGTGATGGTAAGTCGGATTGCCAATCCGACCTACGGTAGTCAGCGACGGGTTGCCCGTTATAGCGCTGGAGCGGTATGTCGAAATTAATTTCGACGTACAATTCGGGTGGTACCGCGGAGCGACATGAGTCCTTCGTCCCTGATGTGGATGAAGGATTTTTTGTTTTTCGGGACGATGGACGATAGACCATGAACGATGTGCATTGTGGTCTGTGGTCCATGGTCCATTGTCAAATTTTGGAAAGGAGGCTCGTATGAATCGGAAGTCAAAATTTAGTTGTTGGATGGTGTCCTGCCTTCTCGCTCAAGGCAGCAATGCCGTGCGCCTCCTCAGAGAGTCGAAAGTTTAAAGTCGAAAGTCTGGTGTCGGAAACCCTGACACCTGGAACCTGGAATCTGAAACCTAATTAAATGAGGTAAGAATGGCTACTGCAAAGAAGAAGACAACCAAAAAGAAAGCGGCTCCGAAGGAAAAGAAGACCGCGAAAAAGGCGACGAAGCCTGTCGCGAAGAAGGCAACCGCAAAGAAGACAACGAAAGTTGTCGCAACGAAAAAGCCTGCGGCGAAGAAGACGACGACAAAAGCCGTTGCGAAGAAGAAGCCCGCCAGCAAGGCGAAGGTGAGTAAACCGGTCGCTAAGAAGACGCCTGCGAAGGCCGCGCCCGCTAAAAAGTCCGCGGTGAAGCGTGAGGTGGCGATCGAGCCTGCCAAGCCAAAGGCGGTCATCCCGCACGTGGACGCGGTTAAGGCCGTCATCAAGAAACTGGAATCACCCAAGGCGGTCGTGCCGGTGAAGGAAGAGGCGCCCGTGGACGAGTCTCGCTATAACCCGAATGCCATCGAGAAAAAGTGGCAGGTGAAATGGGACGCGGACAAGCTGTATCGGTCGGTGGTTGACGAGAGCCGCCCGAAGCACTACGCGTTGACGATGCTGCCCTACCCGAGCGGAGATCTGCACATCGGTCACTGGTACGCGATGACGCCGTCGGATGCGCGGGCGCGTTACATGCGCATGAAGGGCTTCAACGTGTTGTTCCCGATGGGCTTCGACGCGTTCGGCCTGCCCGCAGAGAACGCGGCCATCAAGGATGGCGTGCACCCGATGAAGCGCACCTACGCCAATATCGAACGCATGCGCTTGCAATTGCGTTCGATGGGCGCGATGTTCGATTGGGAGCGTGAGGCCGTTTCGTGCGACCCCGAGTATTACCGCTGGACACAGTGGTTCTTCATCCAGTTGTACAAGACCGGGTTGGCCTATCGCAAGATGTCGCCGGTGGATTTCTGCCCGAACTGCAACACCACGCTGGCGCGTGAACAGGTCTGGGGCGATGACCGTCATTGCGAACGCTGTGGCACGCCCGTGATCAAGAAGGATCTGGATCAGTGGTTCTTCAAGACCACCAAGTACGCCGATGAATTGTTGAACTTCGATGGCATTGATTGGCCGCAGACGGTGAAAACCCTGCAGACGAAGTGGATCAACCGCTCTGAAGGTGCGTCGGTCATTTTCAAAACCGAGACGGGCGACGACATCGAGATCTTCACCACCCGCCCCGACACGCTGTGGGGTGCGACCTTCATGGTCTT
>CAYNQA010000064.1:0-11961 GCA_964399225.1 uncultured Anaerolineaceae bacterium | reverse complement strand
GTCCACGTTGATGACCTTGACCTTGACCTCCTGACCAACCTCGAGGACTTCGTTGGGATGCTGAACGCGTTCCCAGGAAATCTCTGAAAGGTGGACGAGGCCATCGGCACCGTTGACGTTGATGAAAGCGCCAAATTCAGCCAGGCTAGTAACTCGGCCGGTATAGGTCTTGCCGATCTCGAGTTCGGAGATGACACGTTCCTTGAGGGACTGGCGTGTCTCTGTGCTGGCTGCGCGTTCCGAAAGAATCAGGCGGCGGCGTTCGCGGTCTACTTCAACGACGCGAACGGTGATCGGCTCGCCAACCATCTTCTGCCAGCGTTGTTCGGGAGTATCACCAGTGGAAAGCGCACGGCGTGACATGCTGATCTGTGAGGACGGCACGAAACCGCGCAGGCCGCCTACGTTGACGATCAAGCCGCCCTTGTTGAAGCCGCTGATCTTGCTGTTGATGACTTCTTCGTCGCGCTGCATACGGTCGGCGTTTTCCCAGGTCATCTGTTCTTGAGCGCGCTTGAAAGACAAGACAACATTTCCGTTCTCGTCTTCAGCGTTGATGACGTAGACGGGGATTTCCTGCCCGACCTTCAACTCGGCTCGATCTTCCGCCGAGAGGGATTCCAGCTCGCGACCCGCGATCACGCCCTCGGACTTTGCGCCGATACTGACGAGGATCTGGCTGGGACCGATGCTGGCGATCACACCGGTGCGAATTTCGCCGGCTTGCGGCAATTCCACACCGGAAGATTCCTGCAAAAGGCTCTCCATGCTTTGAGAATTGTTGGCCTCTTGTTGATCTGACTGCAGGTTCGAGGCCCCCTGCCCGTTCAGGGCGTTATCTTGTTCCATGTACATGACTCCGAATCAAAATTGTTCGGGGATTATACAGGCGAAAGCTTAACTTGACAACCCTGTAAGGCGAGGCGGTTGTATAAAGGAAATGATCAAATTACAGGGTAGTGTCAAAAATAGGGAGGCAGTACATGCCGATTGGATTATAATGGCGCCCGGAGTCAAACATGCCAGCCATTTACCCCTTTACAGCCATCGTCGGACAGGAGCGCATGCGCCGCGCTCTCATTCTCAATGCCGTAGACACCCGCATCGGCGGAGTGTTGATTCGTGGTGAACGTGGTACCGCCAAGTCTACCGCGGCTCGTGCCCTCGCTGCATTGCTTCCCGAAGTCAATGTGGTAAACGATTGCCGCTTTGGCTGCGACCCGGAAAAACCAGCCACCTGGTGTACTGAATGCAAGGAACGTGCCGCTTCAAGTTCGAAACTCCCCTCCCATAAGAGGAAAACTTCGTTTGTTAACCTGCCCGTCTCGGCCACCGAAGATCGCGTGGTTGGTACGCTTGATATCGAGCAGGCTATTCAAAAAGGCGAACGTCATTTCGAACCAGGCGTTCTTGCATCCGCCAACCGCGGACTTTTATACATCGACGAGGTGAACCTGCTCGATGACCACGTGGTAGATGTGCTTTTGGATTCTGCCGCAATGGGCGTGAATACAGTGGAGCGCGAGGGTATTTCCTTTGCGCACCCAGCCCGCTTCATCCTGGTTGGAACAATGAATCCCGAAGAAGGCGAATTGCGGCCACAACTGCTCGATCGTTTTGCCCTATCGGTGGAAATCGTAGGCATCCGAGATGCGCGTGAACGAGTAGCCATCATGGAGCGTAACATCGCCTTCGAACGTGATCCCGAAGCCTTCCGAAAAGACTTTTCGCAGAAGGAAGATGAACTTTCACACCAGATCGAACGCGCACGGGAACTCGTGGATCGTGTTACTCACACGAGCCGCGACCTGCTCTCCATCGCCGCGTTGACCGCGTCGCTCAACGTCGACGGGCATCGTGCGGATCTGGTGATCTTAAAAGCTGCGCGCGCACAGGCCGCTCTCGAAGGCCGTACCAAGATCAACGATCATGATATTGCTCTGGCCGCCGAATTGGCCCTGCCTCACCGTATCAAACGCACACCTTTCCAGCAAGCTGAAATGACCACAGAACAACTGCAGGAACGCATCGAACAGTTGGCTGGTCAGTCCATGCCTGCCGAAGCGGAAGATGAAAAGACCGACAAGCAGCAAGGTAAGCCACAGGAAAAAAAAACTTAAAGCTGGAAGATGAGAAAGAGGAAGGTCCGCAACAGGGCAAGCCTGAACCTACCCAACAGGATGTATTCGCCAACACGAGCGCAAACTGGTGGGAGGGTGGGCAAAAGGTAAAGACGGGCGAGACCTTCCAGCCGCGCAAACTCAATACCCCTCTCGACAAACTTACACGCAAGCACGCGGGACGTCGTTCGCTGACCAAAACCGAACGAAAACATGGGCGTTACATCAAGGCGCGTCCCGCCGGGAATCGCACTGATGATATTGCCTTCGATGCTACGTTCCGGGCCGCTGCCCCGTTCCAAACGAGGCGGGCTGAAAAGCGTAAGCGCCTGGCTTTTGCTATCGAGCGCGGTGATCTGCAGCGCAAGATTCGCGTCAAACGTGTCGCCAATCTGGTCTTGTTTGTCGTAGACGCCTCCTGGTCGATGGCCGTGTCGGAGCGCATGAATGCCACCAAAGGCGCCATATTGTCCTTGCTTACAGATGCATATCAGCGCCGTGACCGTGTTGGGTTGATCGTTTTCCAAAAGGATCGCGCCACACTTGTGTTGCCCCCAACCAATTCTGTCCAACTTGCCCAACGTGCATTGGCTGACATCCCGGTGGGAGGTAAGACCCCTCTATCTGCAGGCCTCCTACTCGCAGCAGACGTTCTGCAACACGAACGTTACACTCATCCAGATGTAGAACCGCTTCTAATCATTCTGACCGACGGGGCGGGTAACGTGTCCATCGGAACGATGCCCCCGCAGGAAGAATCCTATCGCTTTGCAGACCTGATCGCACACGAGGATGTTCGCAGTATTGTGATTAACATGGAACACGCTGCTTTTGACCAGGGGTTGGCCCAGCAATTAGCGAATCACTTGAAAGCCCCATGCTACGCGCTCAGCGAATTAAAGGCAGAAAATCTCTACCACACCGTTCGCCAGGAAATGGCCAATCCATCCCCGAAGGCTGGTGGATAGAGAAGGCGTCATTCTGACATGGCGCAGCGGAAGCCGGTGAAGCTGTAATAGTACCTGGCGTCCTGTTTGTACCGGTAGGTGGTACGCGCATAATCCTCATCGAAGTACCAGGATCCCCCGCGCATGATCTTCGCCAAGCCTGCATCTGGTCCCTGCGGGTTGCTGGCGGGGGAATTGGCGTAATAATTCTCTCCGTACCAATCCATCACCCATTCGGCTGCATTGCCCGCCATGTTGTAGATCAAATAGGGGCTTTGCCCGTCTGCGTAATAACGCACAGCACCAACGTCATCGCGACAACTCGCTTGGTTGAAGGGGTTAATGTTCGCCAGTGAGCATGTCGGGCGCAGATTGCCCCACGGAAATACGCGTCCATCCGTTCCCCGGGCAGCTTTTTCCCATTGAGCTTCGCTGGGTAAGTATGCTCCCGCCCATTCACAATAATTCTTGGCTTGCTTCCAGGTAATGAAAACGACAGGAAAATCTGCATAGGCTGGATTACCGAAATAATCTTCCACTGTGTTCGAATTTGACATATGAGGTGGGTCGCACACTCCGGCGTTTACGCATACCTCATACATCGCATTGGTTACTTCGGTCTGATCCATCCAATATGCATCAAGCTGCACGATGTGAGCAGGGGCTTGATCCAGGAACCATGCGGTTTCGCATTCCCCTCGTGTCTTCATGCATTCCTGCATTGCTTCCTCAACGGTGGTCCCCATTGTGAACGGCCCGGCTGGAACATACATCATCACCATTCCGTCAGACGGGCGGATGAGGGATGAACCAACCCCAAATAAAGGTGTGGACGTAGGGTTGGGAGTGAATGTCGCTTCCGTCGTGGACGTGAAAACGGGCAGCGCGTTTTCAGTGGGTGTACTCTCGGCTGCACCATTGGCACCCGCTACCCCGGCAAATTGATCCGAAGACTGTAAACCCAATCCAACAGATTGCTTGCTGGCCAGCAGGGCCGCTACGATTACGATAGCCAATGCGCCCAGCGCCAGCCACCTCCGCCCGGACCGTTTCGATGCCGCACGTGCCTCCATTTGCTCGCGTTCCGCCAGACGCGGACGTGTTGCAAAAATGGAAGAATCCTCCAGTTTCGTTTGCTTCGCATTTCGGGTGGGTTGCTTGCTGTTCGAATCGTTTTGCACTGATAACTCCTTCAACTTGGGTGGATTATATTGCCGCTTCAACTCGTTTTGGACGAATCTAAAAATATTGCAAGGCGTAATTCATAGCCAATTTGGGTCATCCCTTCATCTTGACAGAAATAGAACATGTGTTCTATAATCTTGCTAGTTCCACCCTCAAAAGGAGATTGAGATGAATACAACATATCCCAAATACAAACCCGGTGATGGTTTTGCTGCCCTCTGGCGAAACCTGACAAACGGCCGTTCGTTCAATCGTGGTGCGGCATGGGGAAGCATGATCCTCTTTGCCTTGATCGCGTTTGAGATCTTCAACTTCAGCACCACCCAATTTGCTTTGCGCGATGTCCTTGGCGACCTGACCTTTGCCGGAATGCGCTGGGCAAGTATCCTGGCTTTTGCGTTCTGCGGCATTGATTTTGCCGGCATTGCACGCATTTTCACACCTGAACAAGGACGTGACGAGCCCGCTGAGGTTTATTACCTGTTCGGAGCGTGGCTCCTGGCGGCCGGCTTTAATGCCAGCCTCACCTGGTGGGGCGTTTCTGTGGCGATTGTCAATCATTCCAGTGCAGCGGCAGGCGCGGTGGTTAGCAATGCTACGCTGACCAAGGTTGTGCCGATCTTTGTGGCTGTCATGGTTTGGCTTATTCGCGTTCTCATCATCGGCACCTTCTCGCTCGCGGGTGATCGCCTCTTCACTACAGCCTCCCGGCACACACCCTTTACGACCCGCCCGGCAACCCAGCAGCAAACCAATTACACTTCATCGAATAATACTGGCGGCTTGCGCCCGGCTTCCACCCTGCAGCGCCCAGCCCCCAAACCAATGACCCAGGCTAGTTTTGCATCCAGTCGCCCCGAGCCGACATATCACCCGGTCTACAATTCGGAGGGACAGCAAGCAAATCAGCAACGCACCTACGCGGAATCTTCTCCCATCCGCCAGCGCGAGAATTAAACTCCCTGCCTTACACCTGGACGCGGACCTGCTTCATCCTTTCAGGCCTCAATCTCCCCCGCGTCCAACCTGACCCTTCCCATGCCCCGCCCTCGCGTTGAACCTCGCACACGCCAACGACGAACAGCCGCTTCCCGTTCTTCGGGAAGCGGCTGTTCGTCTGGTTTGCTCTTGCCGCCACTGGCTGTATTGCTGATCAGTGGAATGATCTTTATGTTTGCCAACAGTAGTTTCGTCCGCGCGGATGTATATACTTTCGCAAGTGCGCAAACTGCACATCCCGGGCTTTCCCAAATTTTCACACCAACCGTTCAATATTGGGGCGCGCAGATCCTTGACTGGAGTGCTGAGTTCAACCTGGACCCGAACTTAACTGCCACAGTCATGCAGATTGAATCCTGTGGCGATCCTAGGGCTCTCTCCAGCGCCGGTGCAATTGGTTTGTTCCAGGTAATGCCGTTTCACTTTTATGCGATAGATGATCCATACCTCCCTGAGACCAATGCCCGCCGTGGACTTGCATACCTTGCAAGCTCGCTTGAGCGTGCTGGAGGAGACCCGCGACTGGCTCTCGCCGGTTACAACGGGGGAGTGGGGGTGATCGGCCGCTCTGAATGGAACTGGCCTGCTGAAACAAAACGCTATGTGAAATTTTCTGCGCCGATTTATGAAGATGCCAGAACAGGATTATCCGAAAGCGAGAACATTCTGATCTGGTTCAACCAATACGGAGCCAGCCTGTGCCGTCAGGCCGCCCAGCGGCTTGGCCTGCCTTATTGATATCCCCCCTAAAAATCTATTTCACTAATGGGATCCATACAGCAAACGTGGTTCCCTTGCCTTCCTGCGAATTGACTTCGATTTTGCCTCCGTGCTGTTCCACGATCCAGTGTGCGATGGAAAGTCCCAGCCCGAACCCGGAAGTGGCTGAACGTGTCCGCGACTTTTCCACGCGGTAGAAACGTTCGAAGATATACGGCAGATCATCGGCAGGGATGCCCGGACCGGTATCGCGTACGATCATCCTGGCGAAGTCGGCAGAACGCCCGAGGCTCAAGAACACATCTCCGCCAGCGGGGGTGAACTTGATGGCATTCGCGATCAGGTTGATTAAGACCTGCTTCAGACGGTCACGGTCACCCTGCACCAATAATTGGTCGATCTCCATCAATTTCAGGTGCACCCGTCCACCTGCCAGGATACGCATCTCGCTGAAGACTTCCATCAACAGCGTGTCGAATTCCACGCGGGCCTTGTTCAGTGGAAGTTGACCGGCCTCCGCTTTAGCGAGCAAGAGCAGGTCCAGTACGAGACGAGTCAGGCGGCTGGACTCCTGGTCAATGCTATCGAGCATCTCCGAGTCGAATTCCTTCATGCGGCGCATCAAATCCACATTGCCTTTAATGACCGTGAGGGGTGTGCGCAACTCGTGGCTAACGTCTGCAAGGAAGCGCTGCTGGGATGTGAACAACACTTCTAGGCGTTCCAGTGTTTGGTTGAAGGCATGTACTAATTGCCCGACTTCATTTTCCGGCGTTCCATCATATGGTACGCGGCGGGAAAGATCGTCAGCGCGGTTGATCTGGTCGGCGGCGGCAGTGATGGCATCCAGCGGGGCGATCAATTCGCTGACGGTTCCGCGCGAGGCGATGGTGGCGATAGCGATGCCGACCACGGTGGCCAGGATCAACACTGTGAGCAGGTTGCTGCGAGCGGTTTCCACAACATCGAGTGTAGCTGTGACCTGCACCATGCCGATCACCCGGTTATCCAATGTGAGCGGCACGCTCAACACGCGCACACGGATGCGCTGGTCTGTGAATGTGAGGTTGCGATACATCGGCCGGTCGGAGCGAAACCCGATCGGGTCCACGGGCTCATTGATGTTCAGTCGTGGGTAGGCATCCACCAATCTCTGCCCCGACCAGACCTGCACGTACAGGTTCGAGGTCATGCCCAGGTTGGCCGCAATGACCTCTTGCATCTGATCCTCGACGCTCACATCCACTTGCGAAGCCACCTGTTTGGCTGTGGCTTCGAGTGCGTTATCGATCTGGTTGTAGAGCAAGAGTGAAACGGCAACATATGCAATGATGCCGAAGAAAACGAAAAGTCCCCCCACAAGGATCACATTCAATAAAGTAAGTCGGTCGCGAAGAGACACGGTTGGCTGTTAGCTATAAGCGGATGCTGTCAGCTTTTAGGTTAGGGGTTTTCGCGCATCACATAGCCAACGCCGCGTACGGTGTGGATCAGGCGTACTTCTCCGCCCTCCTCCAGTTTTTGGCGTAGGTAGCGAATATACACTTCAAGAACATTGCTTTCACCGCCAAAGTCATAACCCCAGACACGGTCGAAGATGAACTCGCGGGTGAGCACCTGCTTGGGATGGCGCAGGAAGAGCTCGAGCAATTCGTATTCCTTGGCGGTCAATTGGATCACGCGCGACTCGCGTGAGGCCTGCCGCGAACCCGTATCAAGCGAAAGGTCGGCGAATTTCAACACCGGCACGCGCTCGGGCTGGGTGCGGCGCAGCAACGCGCGCACGCGCGCCAGCAGCTCGTCGAGGTTGAACGGCTTCACCATGTAGTCATCCGCACCAGCGTCCAGGCCCTGGATGCGGTCTTGCACGGCGTCTTTTGCCGTCAGCATCAAAATCGGCACACTCCCGCTAGCCATGCGCAGGCGATGGCACACTTCCAGGCCATCCATGCCGGGCAACATCCAATCCAGCACTACGAGGTCGGGCTGGTGGTCGCGCGCCATCATCAGGCCGGAACGGCCCTCGGTGGCGGCATCCACGGTGTAGCCTTCGTAGGCCAGGCCGCGTTGCAAGATCTTCATGATGGCGGGATCGTCTTCGATGATGAGGATGCGTTCGTTCATGTTGAACTCCTGTTAAAATCATACCATAAACTGAGGGTAAAATTGCGCCATGCATTTTGGCAAGCGCGCCTTCGACTTTTTCTTTGCGGCCTTCTTCCTGCTCCTGCTCTCGCCGGTCTTCCTGCTGACGTCGGTGCTGGTGGCTGTGTTCCATGGCTGGCCGATCCTATTTCGACAGCAGCGCCCGGGCTACAAGGGACGTCCCTTCTTTATTTACAAATTCCGCACGATGACGAACCGCCTCAGCCCCACGGGACAGTTGCTCCCGGACGCCGAACGTTTAACTCCCTTCGGACGTTTCCTCCGCGCCACCTCGCTGGACGAGCTGCCCGAACTGCTCAACATCCTGCGCGGGGATATGTCTTTCGTCGGCCCGCGCCCGTTGCTGATGGAATACCTGCCGCGCTACTCTGCCGAACAAATGCGCCGCCATGACGCTCCTCCCGGCCTGACCGGCTGGGCGCAGATCAATGGACGCAACGCCATCACCTGGCCTGAAAAATTCGCCCTCGACGTTTGGTATGTGGATCACTGGTCGTTCTGGCTCGATATCAAGATCCTCCTCCTGACCTTTTGGAAGGTGATTCGCCGTGAGGGCATCACGCAAGAGGGGCAGGCCACCACAGAATATTTCATGGGGAACGAAACGCCCCACAATTCATCAAAGCCAAAGGAGTGATTCATGTTCAAGGGAATGTTCAACAAGGAACCGAAGAAAGTCATCAACGATGAGTATAAGAAGTGGCGCCAACTGGTCTTTCAACTCAAGGCCGGGAATGTGGACGTCGCGGGCAATGACCCGGGCAAGGTTTTCGGCATGATCATGGACTTCGGCCTGACCGACCGCGCCAGCGGCTCCCACTTCTGGCTCTCCACTGCCGCGTTCGCCAACGGTGACGCAGAGTTCCGCCCCACGCCGGGCGGAGGCTTCAGCGGCCTCGGCACAGACGCGCGCGTAGCGGCGGTGGCGAAAGAGCTCGTGTCGATGGCGCAAATCTTCAAGGTCAAGGCCAAGCCCGTGACAGAATTCCCTCTGCCCGAAGTCGGACGCGTGGCGTTCTACTTCCTGACCAATGGCGGCGTCCTGGTCACCGAAGATGCATTGAGCGCGTTCCAGTCCGGGCCGTATAGCCAACTGCTGACCAAGTTCGGCCAGATCCGCGGGTTTGCCGAGAGGCTGATCGACCAGCGTATGGCACAGAAGAAATAAAGAAACGGTCCCGGGCAACCGGGACCGTTTTGTGCGTCATTGTAAGATGGGCGGATTTTGCCGCATCATTGCTGACGAAAAGGAGCTGACTGTGAGCGACGTTAACGACCACAATAAGAAAATCATCTCAGAATTTCGTGCGAATGGCGGCAAGGTAGGCGGATTCTTCGCCGGCAAAACCCTCCTGCTTCTGCATCATACGGGAGCGAAAAGCGGCGAGCCGCGTATCAACCCACTGGCCTGCGTGCAAGACGGCGATCGCTACGTGATCATTGCCTCCAAGGGCGGTTCCCCGACCCACCCGGATTGGTACTACAACCTGCTGGCGATCCCAAACGTGACCATCGAGGTCGGCACCGCAACTCTTCAGGTCCGCGCCTCAGTCGCTGAAGAACCCGAACGAACGCGCCTCTATGAAAAGATGGTGGCCATGATGCCGGGTTTCGATGATTACCGCCGTAAAGCCGGGCGTGTTATCCCCGTGTTCATTCTGACACCTGTGAAATGACGCATCACTGACAAACAAAACAGCCACGGACGTATTGTCCCGTGGCCGTTTTGTTTCGCTACGATTGTCGCAGTCTCTTCTTGATCTCGGCTTCGGTCAGGCCTTCTTTGCGGCCTTCCTGCTTCACCTTTCGATTATGGATGCGCATCCCCTTGGACGGGCGCTTGATTTTTTTCTTTTCTACGGCTGTGCTCACTGGTCTTTCTCCTCGTTTTGGTTTTGACTAAGGCTGCTACGCGCGGGTTGTCTTTGTTGCGGAGCATGTAGTCAGCCCAGAATTTTCCGACTTCTTCGCGGGCTTGCTGTCGGGTGCGCCCGTACTTCACTTGAAGCATAGTGACGATCTTGTCGAACTTGCCTTCTGCCTTGTCCACGCGGCTCAAGTAGAAGTCGCTGATCAAACTCCAGCGGGCGGTGGTCTCGGCTCGGAGCGCGGTCCATTCTTCATCAAAGCTCATTTTGTCCATCGTGCAGTTCTCCTTCTTCCATCGAAAGACGCTTTGACACACCTCCAGCCGGAGGCGTGTTTTGGCAGGTACAGCATGCGGAGCTTTATGATTTTGTTTGGATGAGGCGTTCGCATTCCCCGCTAATGTTCGAAACAAAATGACAAACTCGTTCGCCGTTGGGCGAGTAGGAGTTCATTGTACTACGGTAAGTGGATAATGGCGGGATTTGGCTTGGCAATTATTGGTTCTGCTCTCATAAAAAATTAAACTGAAAGATCGTGTAGTATCCGAATCCTACTATCAGTTTATCAAGATTATTTGCCGAGAAATATTGAAGGATGTTTCTTTGGGCGTTTTGCAAATCTGTCTGGTTGGGATCTGGCACGATTTTATTTTTCGGCTTTATAATAAAACCGACCAGCTATGTCCGAAATGTTGTTTTGCGGGTAATTACTTTGTTTGCCCAAATTGAGCTTCATCACAGTGTATCAACAGGCAGCCTTGCGGTTTTGGCGTGTGTATCCGCATGAGCGTGCCGGAAATATTCATAGCATCACGAGAAAACCATGTCGCAATCTTCGAATCCTCTGCTTTTCTTCTATACAGAAAAATCCCGGACGCAAAACAAGGAGTTTGATAACCTCCTTGAAAGCTTAAGGACCAAAAAAGATCTTAACTTGGAGGAATGCAAGGATTATTCAGCTGCAGTCAAATTACTCGAAGCAGATGATAGGGAATACAGTGTAGTGCTGGTTCATATACATTCCACCGACCGTAAATTATGGAGAGACCTTTACTATAAGACACGGGCTAATAATAAATATTCTGAAGTTATAGTGATTGTTGTTGACAACGATGAGGAAAATAAAATTGAATGTGGGGACGTCTTAAGCAGTGGGTGTTTTGCATACTTCCAATATACATTCTCTCCAGAAGTACTTTTTGGATATATCTATGCTGCCCAGCGGAAATGTGATGAAAGACGTGCCCGAACTGATTTCTCTCGTGCATTAAACGAGAATAGCAAATCGGTATATAAAGTTGCGCAAAAGATTGCTGAGCAACTAAAAATCATAAATTATGACAATATCACGATCACGCTTTTGAAAAAAAGCAACCGCACGGATCAGGGATATATACGCAAGCTGGTGTATACAAACCTGAGCCGTACTGATGAAGTCAATGGGGTTAAATGGGCTCTCTTGAAGCCGACTGGGCAGGATGTGTTGGTGGGTAAAATTCTTTCAGGGGAAATAAAAAGAAGGGTTTTCCCAAATCCAAGAACCGACGATGAGATTAAGGACATTTTTGACTTGGAGGGATTAACAAAAAATGTTAACTCTTGGATTATCCTGCCCTTACAACACGATGGAAAAGTAATTGGCTTGATTACCTTGGATGGATTCCATGCTGGTCAGTTTGAGTACGATAAGATAAATGAGGCGGCCCTGGAACAGATAGCAAATCAATCCGCTACGGCGATTCGATATGCGGAACAAGCGGAAATCCATGAGCGGCTTGAAGAAGCGCTCAACGCTTTAAATAGCAGCGCTGAGTTGAATCAAATTCTTGAAAATCTTGCGATGCAAGCGGGTAAGTTGGTTGAGGGCTTGTTTAGCTTTATTGTGATGCCCAACCAAGCCCAATCTCACTTGGAGTACAGGGGAGCCTGGTCTTATCATGAAGGGAATGCATATAT
>CAYNQA010000063.1:0-11995 GCA_964399225.1 uncultured Anaerolineaceae bacterium | reverse complement strand
GGTGGTCTTGAGCGAGTCGGCGGTCAAGATATACCTCTACCTCGGTGCGTTCTTTGTCATCACCGCTGCCGCCATCCTTGCGGCATTGGTGGAGGCCGCACGGCTGCCGGTCTTGCTGATCGCCACCTTGCTTTTCGCAGGCGGCGCCGTAGCTTTGAAAAAACGCCTGCCGCAACCGAGTTTTGCTCTGTCGATCGTCTTCTCTTTCCTGCTCCCCATCGACGCCAATGTACTTGCCGATTCACTTGGGCTCGTAACCCGCGTCAATGAAATCTATTGGACAGTCGTATTCCTCGGCATGGCCTTCATCTGGGCATTGGGCACATGGTTTTACCAGTCGCGTTTGTTCAGCGTTGCCGCGTACGTTTCACTCGGCCTGGCCGCCCTGCGCTTTAGCGCGATCTTTGAAGCATCCACCAATTGGAGCGTGTTCGCCGCGGCGCTGGCAAATATGGTCACACTTGCGGGGGTTTACCTGCTCAAGCGCTGGAAAGATCAAAACTTCGCCATGCCGCTATTTGCCCTGGCACAATTTATTCAACTCACCTTGCTGGCAGTCACGTTCATTTCCACACTGATCGGGCAATTCGACCAGACGGCAGACACCAGCATGTGGATCGCATCCGCGCTGACGTGGATGCTTGCCGCCTCGTTCTACATCGCCAGCGACATCATCATCCCGTTCCTTTTCTTCCCGTGGATGGCGGTCGCCTCGACCTTCCTCCTGCCGTGGTTGGTGCTCTCGGCCTTCAACGCCTCCGCTCCTCTGATGGTGATCGGCTTCGCAGGCTGGGCACTTGTCCACGCCCTCAGCAGTGAGATCGTCCAGCGCACGAACCGCCCAGCGTGGACCAAGTATCACCACCCGCTTGTGGCATGGTCCCTGCCGCTGTTCCTTGTCGCCGTCATCGCTGGCTTTGCTGAAGGGGTATGGTACGGCTTCGGCACGTTCGCGTGCGCCGCACTGACCTATACTTTGATCCACTTCGTCCGTCCGCGCTGGTATGTCTGGCTGGCCGCCCTGTTCGCTGGGCTGGGCACATACTTCACATTTTTCGCCCTGCCATTCATGGAGAACGTGAGTGTGGCGAGCGGATATCAACTGCTTGGTGCAAGCCTGCTCTTGCTGGTGCCTGAACTTCTCGCAAAGGGCGAATTCAAATTTTCGAGCGCATGGCGCTGGCCGCCTGTCGTGCTGGGCGTGGCGATATCCACGTTCAGCTTGATCGCCAGGCTTGGGGCGGATGCATCCCAATTTGCGATCACCGCGATCGTGTTCGGCGTTCATGCCCTGCTTGCGGCAGCATATGCTGTGCACTTGAAGCGTCCGCTGATCGGCTACATTGCTACAACATTTGCCGCGATCACTGCGATCTACATCCTGCGCCACTTTGACCGGGACTGGTGGCTCCCAACTCTGACCGCTATATCGGCCGCCTACTATGTCGCCAGCTTCCTATTCCGCGGCGAGAGTGGAAAACCGTGGTCGGCCATGCTCGCCAACAGCGGACTTGCACTGGGCGGGATCATTTCGTTGCTGGCCATGATCGTCTCCGAAGCATTTGGCGGATGGTACGCATTAGCCATCGCGGCAATGTTCATCGTTGAGATGTATGCGCGCAAGAACACCTGGCTGGAATTCTTCGCCATCGCGCTAATGAGCATTTCGTTACTCCAAATTCTCAGTCAATTCAAAGTGTATACAGAGGCGTATCGCTTCTTTGGGTTGGGCCTGCTCTGGCCGATCAGCGACATGATCTTCAAGTTCACGATTCAGGGCAGGAAGCTGGAGAGCATCACAAAGATCGCCGCTGGCCTGCTTGCGTTCACGAGTACGTTCCTGCTGATCACCGGCCTGGCGTCGGTCAACGCAGCCATCTGCCTGGCAGTCTTTACTCTGGTGGCTGTGGCTTACGTGTGGGTGCATAAAAATCCCCTGCTTGGCTACATCCCCGCACTGCTCTTTGCCTTCACGGTTTACTTCGCGGGGAAAGCAGCCGGGTTGACCGCATGGGTCTTCCCCCAGATCGCAGTGGCCTTGCTATACTATGCGGCGGGATTCTTCTTACGACGGACCGAGCGCGCTCCGGCATGGGCTTCCACCCTGCTCTTCTCCGGTCTGGGACTTGGCACCTTCGTTGCGGTCGTTTCCCCCTTCCAGGTTGGCGGTTTGGAGAATGCCATCCCGATCGCCATCGCAGCCACGTTCTACGCCGCTGAGGCTTTTGCGCGCAGGAATGTCTGGCTTGGCTTCCCTGCCAACGCGCTCTATCTGACATCATACTTCGTGATCCTGAACGAATTGAAAGTGGATGAGCCGCAATTCTTCTCGGTCGGTGCGGCGGCTCTGGGCTTGTTCCAGCACTATTTGCTGATGCGCGCCGGTCACAAGACCACTGCCTTCATCACGGGGCTGGTTTCGCAACTCGTTCTACTCGGCACCACGTACGTACAAATGATCGACACAAGCGAATTGAAGTATTTCTTCGTGCTGTTCTTTCAGGCGTTGGCCGTGCTTGGATATGGCATCGTTGTGCGTTCACGGAGCTTGATCCTTGCACCAATAGCCTTCGTTGTGCTGGCCATCTTTACCATCCTCTACAACGCCCTCAAAGACCTGTCGCTGGTTTTCATCATCGGCATCGCAGGCTTGATCCTGCTTGGACTTGGCATCCTTGCCGTCATCATGCGCGAGCGTATCACCGACATGGCCGACCGCTTCAGTGACTGGAACGCATAAGCGAAGCAAAAAAAGCGGCGACCGTTGCGGGTCGCCGTTTTTTTTCTTCAACTACCAGTTCGGCACCAACAACTCCCCCGTAAGCGGGTCGAGAAAAACATGATGCGAATTCACGACACATGTTGAACTGGTCAACATCATCCCCACACCGCTTTCACCAACTCCGGCAGCACTTCGCCCGATTTTCCCTGCAGGAAAAAATCGGCTTTCTCTGTGAGCGGCGTCGCTTCGAGGTTGACCTCGACGACGACCGCTCCTTTGTTGTGCGCCGCGAACGGGAGCGCCGCGGCCGGCTGGACCATGCCCGACGTGCCGCACGAAAAGAAGACCTGGCATCCCCGCGCCGCCTCCACCGCCGCCTCCAACTCGGACCTCGGGAGGGCCTCTCCAAACCAGACCACGTCGGGCCGCAGCATTTCCCCGCAGATCTCGCAAGCAGGTACCTGTTCCGAATCGTCGCCCCAGGTTTCAGCGTAGCGGCCGCACACCGAACAACGCACGCGCTGAATGTTGCCATGCAACTCGTGGATGCGACTACTTCCCGCCATGCGGTGCAAGCCGTCCACGTTTTGCGTGATGAGCGTAAAGTGCGGCACGTGCTTTTCCATTTCGGCCAACGCGTAATGCCCAGGGTTGGGCCGCGCCGATTTGATGGCTTCGCGCCGCCATGCGTACCAATCCCAAATCAATTTCGGATTACGGGAAAACGCTTCGGGCGAGGCAAGGTCTTCCGGCTTGTATTGCGCCCACAGGCCGGTCTGGGCATCTCGGAAGGTGCGCAAACCGGATTCCTGCGAGACGCCCGCTCCGGTTAAAGCCGCGACGCGGTCCGCTTTGCGAAGGAAGGAAAGCAAGGTGGGCGAAAAATCCATCTACGGCCTCGGAGTCGGGGTGGCGCAATGGATCACGTTGATCTTGTCCTGGTATACCAGCGAACTCCCGAGGATGTTGCGGTATTTATCGGTGGCAACGATCTGATATTGCAGCCAGGCCTCATCGTAATCCTGATAGTTGGTGATATTGTCCTTGGTGATGGTGTAAGTGTAAACGGCTTTGGTCTTATCAGCCTGCATGATCGCACCCCCAAACCAATCACTGCGGATGTAGGTGTATTTATCTTGCAGGCGCATGAAGAGCAGGACATAATACAATCCCTTTGGCCGCACCACACGGACTGTGAATTTGATCTCATAAGGACCGATCCCGCCGCACGCGCCCCAGCGGATCGTGTCTGTGGATGTGATGATCGAAGTGAAGATCGGATTGCCGAAACCGAACCCGCTCAGGTCGGAAGGTTCGAGCGTGATGGTGGGACGTTTTGTCGGCGTACGCGTGAAGATCGGGGTGGACGTGGCAGGCTGGGGCGTGGTCGTTGGCGTCAGACTGGGGGTGAGGGTTTCCGTGGGTAGGCGTGTTTCACCGGGTGCCAGCGTAGCTGTTGGGCTGGATGTCCCCGTCGCTGTGGGCGGGACGGCCTGGAGCAGATACGAAAGGTCTGGCATGGCACAGCCAACCAGAATGAATAGAACCAGCAGGGGTAAAATCCGTTTCATCGAGGCATCCTTCCTGTGAACGATCCCAATTGTAAAACGAAACCGTGCTATATTGGAACGAAACCATATACCAAGGCGTCTACCTTGCAGAATCGGAGGTAAGACATGCAAAAATCAATTCACATCTTTTCCATATGTTTGATCGCTTTCTTGCTCGCAGCCTGCGGTTCCGCGCCTCAGGTTACCCAGACGCCGGCAGAAAGCACCGCGCCGCCTTCCCAGCCTCCCGCGGTTATTATTCCATCCCAGGCTATTCCCACCGCCGATCCCGCCCAACCGCCGCTGGCTGAGCCCGCTGGCCTGAAAGTGGCTTTTGTCCTTGAGGGCAATATCTGGTTCTGGAGTGAAACCACGCCTGCTGTCCAACTCACCACCGACGGTGAAACCGGTTGGATGAGGCTTTCCGATGACGGCCAGTTGATCGTCTTCACCAGGGGACAAAGCCTGTGGGCCATGAACCGCGACGGCTCGAACGTCCGCCCGCTCGTGGATGTGCAAGCCCATACTGGCCGTACCATGCTGGCGCAACTCGAATTTCAACCAAATTCCCATATCGTTTATTTCAGCACGCTCGAGTCAATCCAAGGCCAGGTTGGATCGGATCTCCATCGCGTGGATGCAGATGCCGCTACGCCAAGTGCGCAAACCGTCCTGCTTAAGGACGGCGGGCGTTTCACATTCTCGCCCGATGGCCGCCTGCTTGCTCTTGCCACCACCGAACGTATCAGCATCCTGCGCTTCGATACAACCGGTCTGATCGTCTCACTCACCTACCCCAAAGTCAACACCAGCGCAGACTGGGCTTTTTACCCCCAGGTGGTCTGGCTCGATAATTCCACCGGCTTTTACACCGTCATCCCCGGCGCAGAGTTGGGCCAGAAAGCGCGCTTCCTCTACGTCTCTGCCGACGCAGCGTTCTCCGCCCAACTGGCAGAATTTGCCATTGCAGACCTGCGCATCAGCCAGCCGGTCATCGCACCGAACGGGAGCAAGGTTGCCTACATGACGGCAACGGGGGAAGCTTTCGACATCCATGTGATCGACGCCTCAACTGCAGACGTGCTGATCGGTACCTATCCCCACTCGCCTCAATACGGACTTTGGGCCTGGTCGCCCGACTCTGAGCGTTTCACCTACTGGACAGAGGATCCATCCCGCCTGCTCATCGCCGGCGTGACCAACCCACCCGTCCCCTTCCTGGAAATCGCCGCCCCCTACTCGCTGACCTGGGTGGACCCCAACCGCTTCCTCTACATCGCGGACGGCGAACTGCGCCTGGGGCAGGCCGGCAACCCGCTCCTGGCCGTCATCGCAAGCGGATACTGGCCCAGCCAGCAAGGCAGTCCCTTCGATTTTGCGCCATGACAGTTACCGCCCTCATCCTCGCCGCTGGCCGGTCCATGCGCATGGGCCAGCCCAAAATGCTCCTGCCATGGGGAGAGACGACCGTGCTTGGCCAAGTCATCTCCACGGTGCAGAGAGCCGGGCTGAAAGAGATCATTGTAATCAGTGGTGGCGCGCGCGAGGATGTGGAAGCAATTGCCAGCGCACACGGAGCAAGAACGGTTTTCAATCCCGAGTTTGCCAGCGGAGAGATGTTATCTTCGATCCAAACTGGATTGCAAGAACTAGCCCCCTCCGCCCTAAAGGGCCGGGAGGGGGCCTTGATCGTCTTGGGCGACCAGCCCCAAGTCCAGGAGCGAAGCGTGCGGGCGGTGGTGAGTCGCTTCGAGGAGACGGGTGCAAGTCTGGTCGTGCCCAGTGTTCAAATGCGGCGCGGACATCCGTGGCTGGTGGCGAGTCTGCTGTGGGACGAAATCCTTGCGCTGCGGTCGAATGAGTCACCGCGCGAATTCATCAACCGGCACGCAGCCGAGATCGAATACGTGAACATGGACACCCCATCGATCCTTGCCGACCTCGACACGCCGGAAGACTACTTGAAATCGCGTCCATAGCGTGCTATTGTGAATATGGCGGTTTTCCCGCCAGAGAGAAGCGCATCATGTCGGACCTCACCACAATGGCAGAGAACATCCGCGAAACCATGGAAGCACTCGAACATGCAAAAGAGGCGGCTCAGAAATTACGCGAAGAAACCAACCATGCCACTTACAGCGCCTTTCGCATGAAGATGGAATCACTTGCCTCGCACCTGATCCATCTGCGCTCCATGCTGCATCACGAGGACGAGGTGGCACTCGATGAACTGGCCGACGCATTGGCGGTCGCCTTCCATTCACATCCGGCGGAATACCACCACTCAGAACAGCATGTGATGGAAGGCTAAGGCCGTCTAAAACTTCAGAGGGGGCGCATTCGTGATACACTCGGCGAAACAATCAGGATCGTTGGAGCCGAGACTCATGCGTTATTACATCATTGTTAACCCAACTTCGGGACGTGGAAATGCTGGAAAAGCCATCCCGCAGATCGAAGCCGCCTTGCGCGCGTTCAACCTGGACTTCAAACTGGTCCAGACCGAGCGTCCATGGCATGCCGCCGAACTGGCCGAATCCGCCGCCCGCGAGAAATATGACGTGGTGGCAACCGCCAGCGGCGATGGTACCGCCAACGAGGCGCTCAATGGGTTGATGCGCGCCCGCGCTGCCGGGCACAACCACACCGCCTTCAGCGTTCTGCCGGTCGGCACTGGCAATGACATGCTCTTCGGAATCGGCCATCATCACGGCCTGGAGGATGGCGTGCGCGCCCTGGCAGACGGTCACCGCCGCAAGATCGACGTGGGTGTAGTGCGCGGCGGCGATTACCCTGAAGGCCGCTATTTCGCGAACGGCATCGGCATCGGCTTCGATGCCATGGTTGGGTTCGAGGCAATCAAGGTCCGCTGGGCGGTGGGACTGATCCCCTACCTGATCGGCGTGATCAGAACCATTTTCCTATACTTCAACGCACCGAAGGTGGAGATCACCCTGGATGGAAAATCCTTCGTCCAGCCTTCGCTGATGACCTCGGTCATGAATGGACGGCGCATGGGCGGCGGTTTTATGATGGCCCCCGAAGCCACACCCGATGACGGCTTGCTCGACTTCTGCATCGCTTCCGAGGCCTCGCGCCTGCGGCTGTTCCAACTCATCCCCCACTTCCTCAAAGGCACGCAAGCCACCCAGCCTGAAGTTAAAATGCACCGCGCTCGTAAAGCCAGCATTCGAGCCCTCGAAGGGAGCCTGCCCGCTCATGCGGATGGTGAGATGCTCTGTGTTGCGGGCAAGCAATTGGATGTGGAGTTGATCCCTGCCGCATTGGATTTCATTACGCTCAGACAATAAATAAAATATTCCACACATAAAACGAGTTTATGATTTTCATCCGCTGGTTCATCTATATCATCATCAAGGCCGGGTTATCCATCCTGTTGCGCGTGGATGCGCCTGAGATGCACAAAGTACCCGCACGCGGACCGATGATCGCCATCGCGAACCACACCGGCCAACTGGAAGTGCCGGCCATGTATGCATGGTTATGGCCGCGACCGGTCACTGCCTGGGCCAAGGTGGAAACCTGGGATATCCCCTTCTTTCGCTGGCTCTTTAATCTATGGGATGTTGTGCCGGTCCGCCGCGGTGAGGCCGACACATCCGCATTGCGCGATGCGCTGGAAAAGATCGAACAAGGGTATATCTTCGGGGTTGCTCCTGAGGGAACGCGTAATAAAAACGGCATTCTTCTCCGAGCCCATCCCGGCGTCGCGATGCTGGCTATCCGCAGCAATGCTCCCATCTTGCCGGTTGCCCATTGGGGCGGCGAAAACTTCTTGCGTAATTTCAAACGCTTCCGCCGCACCGACTTTCACATCCGCATTGGACGGCCGTTTATGATCCAGACGAATGGGGAACGAATCGGTAAAGCGGAACGTCAGCAGATCGTAGATGAGATGATGTATCAACTTGCCGTGCTGCTCCCGGAGGAATATCGCGGCGAGTATGGCGACATCTCAAAAATGACAACGAGATTTTTGAAGTTCGATTAACACAGCCGTTCTTAAAAAGGAGTGAACCATGAACGAGGAAACATATCCAAAGACGGGGAGCTACGCACTATGGTTGGTCCTCGGGGAGTTTGCCGGAGCTGCGATCATCCTGCTCTTGTTGCTGTTGATGGTGGTTGGAAACCTGATCTCCAGCGGGACATATTCTCTTGGATACCAGACCGGACAATTCATTACACTTGCCATCGCCATCGTTTACGGGCTGGCCTATCTGGGAAATTTGGGTCTCGCAGTGATCGGCCTGTATCTCTTTGCCACTGAAAAACGCGAAGGCTTGCCGGTTACAGGGCATTTGATTAACTGGGTCATGGTCGCGGCAACACTTGTCCCGGTGCTGGTGCTGATGGCAGCCATCATCTCTTCGATGTAAAAAATAGAGCCGGGTTCCCGATGGGGCCCGGCTCTATTATTCGAATTTGAAAAAGTACACGTTCGTTTCCCAAATTTTGAACCCCACTTTTTGATACAACCGATTGGCCGCCTCGCGTCGCGGATTGGACGTGAGCGCCACGCCGTCCGCGCCTTTTTCGCGGGCGATGGACAGCGCGCGCTGGACGAGGTCCACGGCGATGCCTTTGCCGCGCACCGACTCGTCTACGACCACATCCTCGATCCGGGCACGGACTCCGGTCGGGGTGCGGTAGTGGATGAGGGTCAGCATCCCGACGATGGCGCCGCTCTCGTCGCGGGCGGTGAGCAGGCTGGTCGCGTCGGAGGCGAGCAACCCCGCCAACCCGTCGGAGGTGAGGCGAGGTGAGGAGATTTTTAGTTGGGGGATGAGGCGGGTCAGGGCGTCGAGCAATTCATCCGTCACCGTGACGGCTTGTTCGATCAGGGTCATGCCGCGCCGTCCGCTTTTTTCTTCGGCCACAGGCTCAGGCCAACGTAGTAGGCGACATAGAAGAAGGATGCGTAGATGATCCACATCGGCACGTTCGGGAAGAGGATGACTCCGATAATGCCGATGATGGCATAAATGTAGGTCAGCGCCAATGTCAATTTTTTCAAGCGCGTTGTGCGCGTGGGATAAATGTATTTGACCGGGACGAACACAAGAATTGCAAACAAGATCAGGAACGCAAAATTGAGCCACTGGTTCATCTGCATGATAAGCATGTAGATGACCATGATATTCCAGTAGTCGGGGAAGCCTTTGAAGAAGTACTCATTGGATGTATCCGACTTGGCATCCACCTGCGAGAATTGGTACGCGGACGCAAGCAGGATGGCAAAGGCGCCGGGGAAAGTAAGCGCGGGCGGAAGAAGTTCGGCTTCCACGAGGAAGAAAGCGGGGACGACGGTATAGGTAAAGTAGTCCACGATGTTGTCGAGCAGGGCGCCATCCACGCCGGGGGCGTAGGTTTTCACGTTGAACCAGCGCGCGAGGGTGCCATCGAATCCGTCCACGAACATGGCCACCGCCATCCAGATGATGGCGAGTTTCCAGTCATGGTCATAGACGGCGCGCAGGGCCAGAAAGCCCCAGATCGCGCCGGTGGCAGTGAAAAAATGAACGCTCCAGGCAAGGGTTTTACGTACCCAAAGGGGCAGGTTGTTCATGAATGGCTCCTCAGTCAAGGTAACTCCATTTTATACGATTTTTCATGGATTGCTCCACATTGGCTATTGCCCCTCATTGAATCCTGGTCTATACTTGAACAAATCTCATTTAGGAATTACGACTATGCCCGAACGAAGACATACGCAACGCAAGAAATTCGATTTCTACATGCGCGTCCTCGACGACGATACCGAAAAGACCGTGGGGCATTTGGTGGATGTCAGCCCGGACGGGTTCCGCCTTGAAACGTCGGAGCCGTTGCCCCTCAAGAAGGAATACTTCCTGCACATGGAGCTGACGCCCGATATCTCGGACAAATTATTCATGTTCTTTGCCGGGCGTACCGTCTGGTGCAAACCAGACACAGTCATGCCGAACATGTATCACGTGGGTTTCTTGATGACGAGCATCAGCGACCACGACCAGGAGATCTACCAGCGCTTGCTGGAAAAATACGGCGAGTAAAAAAAACTTCCGAAGTCTTTGAGACTTCGGAAGTTTTTTATCAGGCTTTCACCAGTCCCACGCTCACCGTCTCGGTGTCGAACTTGTCGTCGGCGGTGGCGGCTCCTGCGGGGGCGGGCGCGAATTGCAGGTCCACAGTCAACGTCTCAGCGGTGATGTAGTCGCGGTGCGCTTCGAGCGCGGCCTTCAACCCATCACTCGCGGTGACGTAGAGCTTGATGCGGTCGGCCACGTCCAACTCGGCGGACTTGCGCAAGTCTTGCACGCGGCGGACGAACTCACGCGCCAATCCTTCGCGCACCAACTCGGGGGTCAGGTCGGTGACAAGGGCGGCTACGTACGCTCCCTCTTCGGCGACAGCGAAACCTTCCTTCGCCAATGCCTTGACTTCCACGTCTTCGCCAACAATGTCAAACGTCTCGCCTCCCGCCTGGACCTTGAGCGGGCTGCCGCCCATCAGGGTGGATGCGACCACTTCAGCGTCCATGGCGAGGATTGCCTTCTGGATGGCGGGGAACTTGTTGCCGTATTTCTGTCCAAGTTGTTTGGGCAGCGGCTTGACCGTGTGAGAGACAGCCTCGGTGGAGGCGTCCAGCAAGCGAACCTTCTTGACGTTCAATTCGTCCGCGATCACATCGCTGAACGATTCGACGGCGGCGCGTTCGGCCGCGTTGCCGACCGAGAAGGCCACTTCGGCCAGGGGTTGGCGCACCTTGCGATTCGCCTTTTGCCGCGCGGCATGACCAAGGGAGACCAGCTTCATGACCGCAGCCATGTCACGGTTCAAGGTTTCGTCAATGCGAGCGTGATTGACCTCCGACCAGTGCGAGAGATGTACCGACTCAGGTGCCGCCCCATCCACGTCGCGGACAAGGTTCTGGTAAAGTTCGTCTGCAAGGAAGGGCATGGCGGGCGCGAGCAGTTTTGCCACGGTGACGAGAGCGGTGTAGAGGGTGGAGTAAGCGGCCTGCTTGTCCGAATCCGATTCGGACTTCCAGAAGCGGCGGCGCGAACGGCGCAGATACCAGGTGGACAGTTTCTCCACAAAGTCCTGGATCGGGCGCGTGGCGCGAGTCACTTCGTATTCTTCGTAGCCAGCCGTCACTTCGCGGACCAGCACGTTCAACTCAGAGAGCAGCCATTGGTCGAGGCGTGAGAGCGAAGTATGTCCGCGTCCCTCCGCGAGACCGATAGAGGGAGTCCACTTGTCGAGGTTGGCGTAGGTCACGAAGAACGAGTAAACGTTCCACAATGTAAGCGTGAAGTCTCGCGTAACGGAGCCAACCAATTCGGAAGAGAAACGGCGTTCCTGTCCGGGCGGCGTGGCGGTGTAGAGATACCAGCGGAAAGCGTCCGCGCCGTGAGCCTTGAGCACCGTCCACGGGTCGACGATATTGCCGAGACTCTTGGACATCTTGCGGCCTTCGCCATCGAGGATCAAGCCGAGACAGATGACGTTTTTGTAGGCCACGCGGTCGTTGAGCAGCGTGCTGATGGCATGCAGCGAGTAGAACCAACCGCGCGTCTGGTCCACGGCTTCGCAGATGTAATCGGCGGGATATTGCTCGACGAACTTCTCCTTGTTCTCGAACGGATAGTGCCACTGGGCGTAGGGCATCGAACCCGAGTCGAACCACACGTCGATCAGGTCGGGGACGCGCTGCATC
>CAYNQA010000062.1:0-12279 GCA_964399225.1 uncultured Anaerolineaceae bacterium | reverse complement strand
GGGGGAAAATAAAAGTCCAGCGTTTCGGCTGGACTTTAGCGGAGAGGGAGGGATTCGAACCCTCGGTGGACCGAAGCCCACAACGGTTTTCGAGACCGTCCCATTCAACCACTCTGGCACCTCTCCCTATTCAATTCGAGCGCGGGGATTATACCCGAAAATTTCGATCACAACTCCACGCTCGAATGCAAGGGCGGGTACTCTACCTGCTTCACGCCGCGCTCCTTCAAACGGGACTGAAGCGTGAGGGCGGGCTTTTCTTCGCCATGGACCAGGAAGACCTTGCGCAATTTTCCATTGGCTGTGGTGGCATATTCCGTCAACAGATCCTGCCCGGCATGACCGGAGAGTCCGCCGATGGTGGCCACTTCCGCTCGGACATTGTATGGCTCTCCGAAAATCTTCACTTGCGGTTCCCGGTCAGCAAGACGCCGCCCGAGGGTATCGGGAGCCTGCCATGAAACAATACAGACCGTGGTCTTGGGGTTTTCGATATTGTTCCGCAAGTGATGCAAAATGCGCCCCGACTCAGCCATGCCCGAAGCAGAGATGATGATCATTGGGTCTTTACGCTCATTCAACGCCTTTGATTCATCCACCGAGCGCACGTACGTCAGAGACTTGAACTCCAGTGCCTCGTGCTTTCGATCCTGCACAAAGCGGCGGGTTTCCTCATCGTACGTTTCCGGGTGGCGGCGAAAAATATCCGAGGCGTTCACGGCCAGCGGGCTATCTACAAAAACGGGCAACGGTTTCAAGTCGCCGTTGTGGAACATCTGGTTGAGCCAATACACCAATTCCTGCGTACGTCCAACCGCGAACGCGGGGATGATCACTTTGCCGCCGCGTTCCGCAGTACGCTTCACCACCGCGCGAAACTCCTCGTAAGCAAGCTGTGGATCGCGGTGCGGTTTGTCACCGTAGGTGGATTCCATCAACAGATAATCCACTTCATCGGGCAGGACTGGGTCGCGCAGGATAGGCAGCTTACGGCGGCCAATATCACCGGAGAACCAAAAGCGCACCTTTCTGCCCTTCTCGGTCAACATCAACGAAACACCTGCCGAGCCGAGAATGTGTCCCGCCTCGACGAATTTCACAATCGCACCCGGCACCGGTTCAAATTGCTGGCCATACGGGACGAAATGCAATTGATCGTCCACCCGCTCGGCATCTTCCTTTGTGTACAACGGCTCGATCGGCTCCTCGCCGCGTGCGCGCCGCTTTTTGTTCACGAACTCGGCATCCGCTTCCTGAATGTGTGCCGCATCGCGCAGCATCACTTCAGTCAACTCGCCGGCCGATGGCGTAACGTAGATCGGCCCGCGAAAGCCCTGCTTCACCAGGTTGGGAATGTTCCCGCAGTGGTCAATGTGGGAATGAGAAAGGACCAGCGCATCGATCGTGCGCGGATCGAATGGAAAATTCAAATTGCGCGCATAGGTTTCAGCACGCTTGCCTTGATACAGTCCGCAATCCAACAGGAGCCGCGCGCCATTCAATTCCACCAGATGTTGCGAACCGGTCACCGTATGTGCTGCACCGTGAAAATTCAATCGCATGTCAACCTCCTAAAACCTGTTTGAGTTGTGCGCCAAATCGCTCCAGACGCCCGGGCGAATTCTTTAAAACGATCCGGACATCCGCATCGCTTTGCTCCGCAAGGATCAACAGATAAGGGCGCGGCAGGATGATATCCGACTCGACCTTCATCTCCTCCGCGGCTTTCTTTCGCCACGCCTTGAGCTTTTCCAACCGCCGAAGCATCGCATCATCCGGACGGGAGGACGGCTTCCGTTTTACCGGCTCCGCATCCACCCCGCGCTGGACTGCCGCCAACAACTCGGCGCCCCAGCGCTCGATCTGGCGCGGAGTTAACCCAGACTTCTCGAGGTCTTCTCGTGTTGTCGGGGCGTTGCGCGCCATTGCCAGGAGCTTGTCATCCATCAGCACCTTGAAGGGCGGACGGTCCAGCCGTTGGGCGATCTCTTCGCGCAGGGCGGCCAACTCACGGATGATGGTTAACTGACGCAGGTTCAAGTCGCGGCGGCCGGCAAAACGCTGCCACGGCTCCTCGTCGTCGACCTCACCCGCTGTCCCGTTGGCAAGAGCGAGACGGTGAAAGTCCTCGGCGGCCAGGTCCCAACGACCGGCCGATTCGAGTTCCTGTTTTAGGATGTCGCGCAAGGGGATGAGGTAATGCGTATCGAGGCGGGCGTATTCCAACTGTTCACGGGTCAACGGACGAGCACCCCAATCGGCTTTTTGGAAGCGCTTGTTCAAGGTCAAGCCGAAACGTTCGGAGAGGATGGCATCCAGTCCCACTCTTTGGAAACCTAGTACCCGCGCGGCTTGCATCGTGTCGAAGATGCTGGCAAATTCGAAGCCGTAATCGCGCTTCAAGCCGTAGAGGTCATATTCTGCGGCGTGGAAGATCTTTTCGATGCGCGGGTCTGCGAATAACGGGGCGAGTGCATCGAGATTTTCAAATGCAAACGGATCGAGCAGGTAATCTTTGTTTGCGGAGGAGAACTGCATGAGGCAGACTTCCTCCTGGTAAGCGTGCAGGGAGTTGGCTTCGGTGTCCACTGCCACGAATGGCTGACCTAATAGATCGGTCAGCATGGATCGAAGCGAGGATTCTGTTGCCACCCAGATCGGCGGAGGGAGGGTTTCTTGCATGTTCGCGATTATAAGACAGAACCGCTAATGCTAGCGGATCTTCTCCATTACAAGCGCATCGCCCTGATCTTTGTAGTAGCGATACCACATGTCCACGCGCTGATATCCCTCCTGCTCATAGAGACGGATGGCCGGGCCGTTGTCGGTGCGCACACACAGGCGCACACGCGGCGTGGTGATCTGCGCCTCGCACGCCCGCAGAAGTGCCCGCCCGATACCGTGACGCTGATATTGCGGCAGGACAGCGATGGTGGCGATCCACGAGAAGCCTTTTGATTCTCTCTGGTCGCCAGCCACAAAGCCGACCATGCGGCCATCTTCCACGGCTTTCAAGCGGACGACATCTGGAAACGAAAGGACGGCCATCAGGTCCAGCAACGGCCAGGCGTCGCGGTCAAAGCATGCACGCTCGATGGCGCGCAGCGGACCAAGGTCAAGCAGGGTGGCGGGGATGATTTCCATAACGAAATAGAAGAGCCGCCCAAAAATCGGGCGGCTCCTATTGTACACGTCTTGTGCGATTTACAACGTATTACTTGCCCTTGACGAAGTTCTCGATCATGCTGGTGAACTCCATCGGGAAGATGTACTTGGTGGACGGGCTGTTGCCCATGGCCTTGAGCGTCTCGAAGTACTGGAGCGTCATGGTCTTCTGGTCGATGAGTTTGGCAGCGGTGAAGATGCTGTTCAAGGCATCGGCATACCCTTGGGCACGCAAAGCCTGCGCCTGGCGTTCACCCTCGGCACGCAGAATGTTAGACTGCTTCTCGCCTTCTGCGGTGAGGATGGCAGCCTGCTTCGTACCTTCGGCACGGTTGATGGCGGCTGTCTGATCACCCATGGACTCGGTGACGAGAGCGCGGCGGACGCGTTCGGCTGACATCTGGCGGTTCATCGCTTCCTGCACTTCACGCGGCGGGATGATCTCGCGGATCTCCACGTTGGTCACCTTCACACCCCAGCGCTCGGTCACTTCATCGAGACGGGTGCGCAGCATGGTGTTGATGTGTTCGCGCTCGGAGAGAACATCGTCCAGCGGAATACCACCGATGACGGCGCGCAGAGTGGTGGTGGCCATACCCTGTGCAGCAACCTCAAAGTTACCAACCTGCAATACCGATTCAGCCGGGTCGAGCACCTTGTAGTACCACAGGAAGTCGATCGAGATCGGCGCGTTATCCTTGGTGATCGAGGTCTGGTGCGGGATTTCGCGCACCTGTTCGCGCAAGTCAACTTTCACAGCGCGGTCGATGACGGGGATAAGGAAGATCAAACCCGGTCCGCGCGTTCCGACACAGCGGCCAAGGCGAAACACAACCAATCGCTGGTATTCGGGGACGATGCGGATGGCGTTCGTGAGAAGCACGAAGCCACCCACCACGAACAACCCAAAAATACACAAACCTGAGAGCAATCCAAGATCCATGGTTCCTCCAATCAAAGAATTGTTTTAGTTTTTATCGGATTCCGCCTCGACCTCGAGGAGAAAACCGTCACGTGCAACGACTTTTACCTTTTTTCCTGCGCCGATCGGTTTCTTGCTGCGCGCGCTCCAAAGTTCGCCAGCCACCTGTACCGAACCTTCCGCATGGACAGGGGATTTCGTCTCACCGATCTGACCAAGCAATGCCGCCAGATTGTGGGCCGGTGGCGTATGGAACGCCTGCATGGATTTGCGAACTGCGATCCACATGAAGCCAACAAACAACACCGAAGCCATCAGCGCCACGAACGGGTTCACACCGGGCATCCACCACGGGTCACCCACGAAAAGGTAGGCTGAACTGAGCAGCAGTCCGAACATTGAAAGGGCCAGAGCCCATTCGCGTTTCGGCTTTTGAATGGCAAAAACGAAGGGAATCACGCTTAATATCAGCAGGATCAGCATCCACAGATTGAAGTCCAACTGTGTCACCGCATAACCCGCCAACAAAAGACAGAACAAAGCGCCGATCTCCAGCCCGCCTGTCCCCGGCGTGACAAGTGCCAGCAAGCCGAGCATGGCACCACTCAAAAGGAACAAATATGCGAGATTAGGGTCGAGAAGGAAATTCATGGCATCTCCTCTGTGATGTCATCATTATACAACCAATCTAAAAAACGCCCTTTCCACCGCATAGCGATTTTATGCGATTCTTACGAACGAGCGACGGCGTGCAAATTGAAAATGTAGACCGAACGTGTGGGAAACGCAAAATGCGGAGGTTGTATAATCAGTGCGAAATCGTCTCCCCCTGCCGGTTCCCTGAATCGGGAAAAAGGTACAAAGGCAAGGTGTGAGAGTCAACAGGAGCTTGCATTGAACTTCAAACGAATTTGTGTCATCGGCCTGGGCTACATCGGCCTGCCTACTGCTTCCACTTTTGCCGCCCATGGGGTGCACGTTCTCGGCGTGGATATCAGCCCGCGCATCATCGAAACGTTGCGCAGCGGCGACATCCACATTCACGAACCCGGTCTGCGCGAGGAGTTCCAATCCGCCTTGCAGACCGGCCGCCTCACATTCGACCTCAAACCGGGTGAGGCCGATGCATTCATTATCGCTGTCCCCACGCCTTTCTACGAAGGCGAATATGGCGAGGCATTCGGGGTGAAATATAAAAAAGCCGACATGCGCGCCGTCACATCCGCGGCAGAGGCCATTGTGCCGCATCTCCGCAAGGGCAACCTGGTTGTACTCGAATCCACTTCCCCGCCCCGCACCACTGTGGACCTCGTCCGCCCGATCCTCGAGCGCTCCGGGCTCACCGCCGGGCGTGACTTCCACCTGGCATACTCACCCGAGCGCGTGCTGCCCGGACAGATTCTGCGTGAACTGATCGAGAATGCGCGTGTCATCGGCGGCATCACGCCTGAGTCTGCGCAGGCCGGCCGCGACCTGTACGGCACTTTCGTGAAGGGACAGATCATCCAGACGGACGCTACCACCGCCGAGATGGTTAAGTTGATGGAAAATACCTACCGCGACGTGAACATCGCCATCGCCAACGAATTTGCCCGTCTCGCCGAACGCTTCGGCGTGGACGTGTGGGAGGCCATCTCCATCGCCAGCCTGCACCCGCGCGTGAAGATCCTCTCGCCCGGACCCGGCGTGGGCGGACATTGCATCAGCGTGGACCCGTGGTTCTTCGTTGAGACCGCACCGGATATCACGCCGCTCATCTACCATGCGCGCACCGTTAACGACGGACAGCCGCACTATGTGGTGGAACTGGTCCGCAAGGCCCTCACCCGCCTCGAGGGAAAACAGATCGCCGCGCTCGGTCTGGCCTACAAGCCGGATGTGGATGACCTGCGCGAAAGTCCGGCCGCCGAGGTGGTTTATCATCTGCAAAACGAGGGCGCGAAGGTGAAAACGTTCGAGCCATTCAAGCCCGAAGGCCTGCCTAACATGGACTGCACCCCCACTCTCGATGCCGCTTTGAAAGATGCCGAAGCGATCGTGTTACTGGTGAAACACACCGAATTTGCCAACCTGGATCCCCGCGAGGTGGCCGCAAAAACGAACGCGCGCACCGTGGTGGACACAGTGGGCGCGTGGAATGAAGATAAATGGCGTCAGGCCGGTTTTGAGGTCTGGCGTTTAGGCGTGGGTAAGTAGCCTACTTGCGGGCATCCTCGCAGATCTGCGAGCCGCCGGCTACCATTTGCAGGTCACAGTTTTCCAGGTTGTCGCAGGCAACCAGCGCAAACAACAGCGCTGCGAACACAAGCACGAGCACAAGTTTTCGGTGGGTTGTCTGCATCATGGCTGGGGATTCTCCTTTGGCAATGATAGTGGAGAACATAAACCGTCGGCCTTAGAAGCGGTTTACAATCCTGTCTGTATGCACGGCCAGTGCTTGGACCATGGGTAAAAGCAAAAGAACAATATGAAGATTCTCTCCGTTTTTGGAACTCGTCCCGAAGCCGTGAAAATGGCTCCCGTTGTCCGTCAGCTCGCCCAGACGGCAGGCGTGGAGGCGCGCGTGTGCGTGACCGCCCAGCATCGCCAAATGCTCGATCAGGTGCTGGATGTTTTTCAGATCCGGCCGGACTACGATCTCAACTTGATGCGGGACGATCAGACATTAGCCCAGGTGAGCGCGGCGATCTTCACTCACCTCGACCCGATCCTGACCGAATTTCAACCGGATTGGGTGCTGGCTCAGGGCGATACGACTACGGTGGCTATTACTTCTCTGCTGAGCTATTATCGCCGCATCCGCTTCGGACACGTGGAGGCGGGACTGCGCACCCACGACAAATGGCAGCCCTTTCCGGAGGAGGTCAACCGCCGTGTTGCTGGCGTAGTTGCAGACCTGCACTTCGCCCCCACCAATGCTGCCCGCCAAAACCTGCTCAACGAAGGAATTGATGACGCACTGATTCGCGTGACCGGCAACCCGGTCATCGACGCGTTGAAGTGGGTGGTGAAACAGCCGGAGCCGGCAGAGACCCATGATCTGCTTGGGCGATTGAAGATTGGGGACCGGCAATTGGTTTTGGTTACGGCGCACCGGCGCGAGAACTTTGGCCAACCGCTCGAAGATGTTTGTAAAGCCCTGCGGCAGATCGCCGAACGCGGCGATGTGGAACTTGTCTACCCTGTGCACCTCAACCCAAATGTGCAGGAGCCGGTCAAGCGCCTGCTCGGAAATGTGCCGCACATCACCCTACTCCCGCCGCTCGATTACCTGCCCCTCGTTCACGTGATGAAGCGCGCCCGCATCATCCTGACCGATTCGGGCGGCATCCAGGAGGAGGCGCCGGCTTTTGGCGTACCCGTACTCGTCCTGCGTGAGGTGACCGAACGCCCGGAGGGAGTCACGGCAGGGACGCTCAAACTGGTGGGGACCGATACCCGCCGCATCGTGGAACAGGCCACCCGCCTGTTGGATGATCCTAACGCCCACGCGGAAATGGCACGCGCGGCAAATCCTTTCGGCGATGGCCACGCCGCCGAGCGGATCGTGGAGGCGGTGGTGTCTTCCGCCCGTTAGTGCTTTGTAATGTGGGGGATGGATTAAATCTAGGTATAATCGCCTTGTGACTATTCGAAAATTACTTGCGGTTTTATTATTGCTTGCCCTGGTCCTGGGAGGCGTGACCTCCTCCCTCGCACAAGGCACGGACCGCGAATATTTCCGCGAGACCGGTCACTCCATCAGCGGGGATTTTCTGGTGTACTACCGCAGCGTAAAAGATTCAGCCCTCTTGTTTGGCTATCCCATCACCGAAGCATTCCCCAAGAACGGCAGGCTGGTGCAATACTTCCAGCGAGCGCGCTTCGAACTTTACCCCGAATTCCCGCAAGGTCAACAAGTGCAACTGACCATGATCGGGCGCGAGACCTACAGCCCCGGTCAACCCTTCGGCGACCCAAATGAAGTCGGTTGCCGCTATTTCGCTGAGACGAAATTCGCCGTCTGTCATGCTTTCCTGGAATTTTTCAATAAGTATGGGGGCGTGGCACAATTCGGTTACCCGATCTCATCGTTCGAAAACCACGGCAAGTTGACCGTGCAATATTTCGAAAAAGCCCGCTTCGAATGGCGGCCCGACCTGCCCCCCGGTCAACGCGTGGGACTGACCGACCTTGGCCGCATCTACTTTGACCAGCAAAAAGAAGATGTGAACCTGCTCAAGCCGCTCACCTTCAACGAGATCGGCGCGCAGACCCCGCTCTCCATCAAGTCGCGGGCGTTCTCGTGGAAGGCGGTCACTCTTTCGAGCGACCAGCAATTGATCTACGTGGTGGTGCAGGATCAAACCCTGCAACCCATTTCCGGCGCATCTGGCACAGCCACAATTCGCTGGCCGGATGGCCGCGTGGAAACGCTCTCCCTGATCACGAACAGCAAAGGCATTGGCATCGTGCCGCTTTCGTTCACCACCCAGAAATATGGCAGCCTGGTAACGATTCAGATCGTGATCACCAAAGACGGACTCACCAGCACAGCGAAGACATCTTTCCGCATCTGGTACTAGACACTCCCCCGCACAAGCTCATACAAGTTAAATACCGGGCCATCCTTGCAAGCCCATTTCGATTCGGATGCGACCATGATCGAGCATGCCCCGCAATCGGCGAGACCGCCGCAAGGCATGGTGGTGTGGATCAACCCCTGCGCCTCAAGCGGACCTCCGGCCTGCATGGCCTTCGCGAGCACGGGCTTCCACTCTAGCCAGCGCTCGCGCCCCGTGTTCAGTGCAAGGTAATCTGCCCAGCGGCAAACATCCGCCAGCGCCCGCAATGGTTGAACCTCCACGTCATCAGGCAGGCCTTCGGGCGCAACATCGCAAACGAGCACCACGGATGCATCCTGCGCAAGGGCTGGCGTGAGTAATGACAAAACCGCTGCCGGGCTTTCATGCAGTGCCGCCAGGGCCACTCGCCGCGAGGTGGGCGGCATATGGAAACCTCGTCCAAGCGGGCCGCGCATGGAGAGTGTCAGGCCGGGCGTCCACGTGCGAGGCAGTGGAGGGGCAACCAGGAATCCATCGGGGGCGAGGCCGGCCGGGAAGAGAGGAACCGCCAGGGGGTCGTTCGAAGCGGGGTCGTGGGCGAGCAGGTATTGTCCCGGCGCGGGAATCAGCGTCGAGGCGATTCGTCCGGCGGCGAGGTTTTCATCCAGGTAACGCTCAAGGATGGTTGCAGTTGGCATAGGCGGATGTTAACACGGTTATAACGGTGGGACAAGCGGTGCGGGTATAATGGGTGGACATTATTCATTCTTCGGAGGAACCATGAATATAGCCACTCTTGTTCAAGCCATCGGCAGCTTTGGAATGCTGGCATTCTTTGGCCTGCTGGTGATGGTGGTTGTACGCGCAAGCCGCCGCCAAACATCACGCGGCTTGGTGACAGCCACTCTGGTGGTTTTTGTGATTGCCCTTTTGTTCACTGTTTTGGGTGCCGGGCTTGTATACATCAACCCGGAAGAGCGCGGCATCGTGAAGACCATTCGCGCAGGCGGTATTCGCCAGGAAGCGTTGGAGCCCGGCCTGCATTGGATCGTCCCGTTTGCCGAGCAGGTGGTGCTTTACCCGATCTCGCGCCAGACGTACACGATGTCGGTGGCACAAAATGAAGGCCAAATTACCGGCGACGATTCGATCCGTGCACGCACGAAAGACGGGCAGGAAGTGTTTATTGATGCTTCGGTGATCTTTGCCATCGACCCATTACACATTGTGCAGTTGCATATTAATTGGCAGGACCGCTACACCGACGAGTTGGTGCGCCCTGCCGCTCGTAACACCATCCGTGATGCCGTTTCGCAATACGGCGTGGAAGAAGTGGTGAGCACCAAGCGCGCCGAGATGGAAGAACTCATCACGACTGAGTTGGCCAAAAAGATGGAAGAGAATGACCTGATCCTGGTCAGCTTCCTGTTGCGCGACATCCATTTCAGCGACGAATATGCCGCGGCCGTGGAACAGAAGCAGATCGCGGAACAACAGGCGCAACAAGCCGCCTTTGTTGTGGACCAGAAACGCCAGGAAGCCGAGCAGGCCCGTCAAGTGGCACAGGGTCTTGCGGATGCGGCGGTGATCAAGGCCAAGGGTGAAGCAGAGGCACGTATCATTCAGGCCGAAGCGGAAGCCAAGGCCAATGCCCTGATCGCGGCATCGCTGGCAGGGCACCCCGAGTTGTTGACGTATCTGTACATCAGCAAGATCGCGCCGAACATTCAAGTGATGTTCCTGCCGAGCAACGCACCGTTCATCTTCCCGTTCCCAGATATGGTGACGCAGTAGTGCAAGTGATCAGTTATCAGTGATCAGTTTTGAGTGGTCGGTGAGCGGACGCCGCTGGCCGACCACTTTTTTTTGAGAATCGCATGAATACACACTCCCCATCCGGACGACAGATCCGCCTGACTTCGTTATCGAACTGCGCGGGCTGAGCGTCGAAACTCAATGCGGAAACGCTGACGCAGGTTCTGCGTCCCATGCAGGGCATGTTCCCCGCCGCAGACTACCCGGATCTGTTGGTCGGCCTTGAAGGGCCGGACGATGCGGCGGTCTGGCGGCTCGATGAGTCGCGGGCGTTGGTGGTTACCACCGATTTCTTCACCCCGGTTGTGGATGATGCCTACAATTACGGCTCGATCGCAGCGGCCAACTCCCTCTCGGATGTGTATGCCATGGGCGGCAAGCCCTTCCTTGCACTCAACGTCGCAGCATTGCCGGACGATCTGCCGGTGGAGGTCGCCTCGGAGATTATGCGCGGGGGAGCCGAAAAAGCCCGTGAGGCGGGCGTGGTCATTGCGGGTGGACACACAGTGAAAGACAAGGAGCCGAAATTCGGTCTTGTGGTACTCGGCTTCGTGGACCCGTCCCGCATGTTGACCAAGGGTGGTCTGCGGCCCGGCGATGCTTTGGTGCTCTCCAAACCGCTCGGCTTCGGCGTGACGACCACAGCGCTCAAGCGCGGCCAGGCCGAGGATGAGGATGTGCGCGAGGCGGTCGAATGGATGTCCAAATTAAATCGCGGCGCATCGGAACTGGCTCTCGAATTTGGCGCACGCGGCGCAACGGATATCACCGGCTACAGTCTGCTCGGTCATGGCATGGAGATGGCAGAGGCCTCTGGCTTGCTGCTGCAGATCGAGTTTGAAAAAGTGCCGTTCCTGAGCTGCGCCCGAAAGTATGCCGAAAAGGGCGCTTTTGCGGGCGGCGCTTTCGATAACCGCGGACACTTCTCTTCCAAGGTGAAGTTTACGAGGGCATTGGACGAGCCGCAGGAAATGCTGTTGTTCGACCCGCAGACCAGCGGCGGCATGCTGTTTGGCCTGCCGCGAGAAAATCTGCCCGGGTTGATGAAAAAAGCCGCAGAAACCGGGCACCCGCTTTGGGTCATTGGTGAGGCGCGGGCAGGAACGGGAATCGAAATCGTCTAATTCGATTTCTGTTAGAATACTGACGTTCTTCCTTTGGATTCGGAGCCTGCATGTTCTTTCGATTGGGAATTAGCGAGATAGCCATCATCGGCTTGATCTGCGTTTTCGCGGTCATCCTGCCGGCCGTTCTGCTTGCGGCGCTTTCCAATGTTTCGAAGCGCATGAAAAACATCGAGGAAAAACTGAAAGATAAGTCTTAACCATGTCAGAAACCTGGAACGAAATCATCATCATTGTGGTGCTTATTCTGGTCAATGGCGTCTTGTCCATGTCGGAAGCGGCCATGGTAGCATCACGCAGGGCGCGCCTGCAGCAACGGGTAAACGAAGGGGATAAATCAGCCTCAACCGCGCTACACCTGCTCGAAAAGCCGAACATATTTCTCTCCACCGTACAGATCGGAATCACCTTAATATCGGTGTTGGCGGGCGCATTTGGCGGCGCGACCATTGCCGAGGTGCTGGCCGTGGAGTTTGCAAAGATCTCCGCCATTGCTCATTACAGCGAGTCGCTGGCGTTGGGTCTTGTGGTGGTTGTCATCACGGTCCTGACGATCTGGCTGGGTGAGTTGGTGCCGAAGCGCATTGGCCTGCACAGCCCCGAACGGATCGCGCGCACTGTGGCCGGGCCGATGCTATTGATCTCCACGATTTTTTCGCCGCTGGTCAAGTTGATGAGCGGCATGACAGATTTCGTTTTGAGGATCATG
>CAYNQA010000061.1:0-12568 GCA_964399225.1 uncultured Anaerolineaceae bacterium | reverse complement strand
ATTCACATTGAGTGTTGCGCCGGGCCAGGCGTACTTTGCCTACAAGTTGAGCGACCCCGAGATCCACAGCCATAAACCCTGGTTCTGGTTCTACCTGTTGATCGGCGCATTCTTCTACACAGAATACAAAAACATGATCGCGCGCGTGGCGCAAATGAAGGAACTCTTTAAAGAACGCCATTGGAAAGTAACACCGCGCATGACGCACAAATCCAACCTCACAACGTAGCAGACGAACTTCGTTTGCCCCGTATTTCAAAATGCGCCAGGCTGGCTATAGCAACCGGCTTGGCGCTTTTTAAATGGCAACTGCACCAGACAAAGGCGGCGGCCCAATGAAAGTTATTCTACAGGCTGTCCCGCCCGCACACCCGTCAAACCGGATGCGGCTCGTAGGACTCCTCCACCACGCGGAAGATCTTATCGTGCGGATGGACGTGACCGTTGACCTTGAGTGCCACGTCATCGCCCGGCTTGACCCATTCCACGGCGTGATGGTCGACCTCCAGTGACCCAACCCGCTGGGTCAGGTCTGTGGAGTGACCGTAGATGTGGATCTTGTCTCCGAGTTTGAGCGAGGCGGTCAGGTTGAGCACGGCCACACTGATATGGTCGAAATAGTGGGTTACACGTCCGATCTCGATTTCCATGGCAATCTCCTTCTGGAACGCGGCTTCACAACTTCAATGTAGCACAAATCAAAACCGAATCCAACCCCCTGCGAGGGCAAGCCGCCAAATTTGTTCATTTCGAGTACAATCGCTCGAATATTCGCCACGGAGAATGATGGTTTTGCCATGAAAGTCAAGAAATTTATTCAACCTGTCTTTTTCATCTTCCTCTGTCTATTCGCATTTTCAGTATTGGCGAGTGGTCTTTCCCATCCATCCACAGCACAAGCGCAAGGAAGACGGACAAACACACCCGTCCCGCCTCCAACAAATACCAAGCCGATCATCATCAAAACGAAGGCACCGCCTTCCGACACCCCGTCACCGACAGCCACCAACACATCCACGCTGTTCCCTACCTTCACACCGAGCAATACGCCGACGATCACGCCAAGCCCAACCTCAACAAACACGCCCACGTTCACCCCCACGTTCACGCCTACGCCATTCCCGAACGAGGTGAAACTGAACGAGGTCCTGCCCAAGGCGCAGTTCGAGGACTGGAACAAGGACGGTGTCGAATCAGCAGATGACCAATGGGTCGAAGTCTTCAACTCGAGCGACCACCCCGCCGATGTCAGCGGCTGGCGGATCGACACCGGTGTAGATACCCCATCCTTCCTCATCCCCAACGAGACGATCATCCAGCCGGGCGGATTCGTGATCTTCTTCCGTTCCGAAACGCAGTTGAATCTTGATCGCTTTGAGCACCTGCGCCTGCTGTTCCCGGATGGCGACATCTCTGATGAAGTGGAATATCCCGCACTGGAAAGCGATCGCGTCTATGCCCGACTGGTGGACGGGCGCGACCCGTGGCGTGACGGATGCGTCCCCACACCGCTCTCCCCGAACTGCCAGGCTGCAGAATCCTTCAGCTCTCAGTTCAACCTGCCCTTCTTCCAGCGCGCCATCCGCGGACCGGAGGAAGCCTTCCAGGATCCCGAAGTAACGGTAACCAACCTCCTGCTTGCGATCATCCTCGCGCTTGCCATCGGCTTCTTCAGCAACCTGCTCAACGACGCCATCGAAACGCACGAGGATAACTACGCCCGCCTGTTCGGCCCCATCGTCACTCCGCTCAACCGGCTGCGATCCAATGTCCGCAATGTGAACAAGGTTGTCAGCCGTTCGCGCAACCCCTGGCTGGGATTTATTATCAAGACCACCATCCTGCTCATCATCTACGGTACGATCCTGGCCTACCTCGATCCGTCCTTCCAATTCGTGAACCAGGACGGCATCCTGCTCATCATCGCGCTCGGCTTCTCCACCGGCCTGGTAGCCATGATCGATGATCTTGCCATCTATTTTTACCTGCGCGCAAAAGGCGGCGGCGCAGCGGTACGTCTGCACAGCTCCAACCTGCTGATGGTGATCCTGACCACCGTCTTCTCGCGCATGACGGAATTGGTACCCGGCCTGCTCTTGGGCAGCCCGGCGGGCATCGAGGATGTGCCGGAAGAATTGAACGGTCCGCATCTCGACATCCTTGCCATTGTTGTCACCACCGTCACCGGCCTCGCCGCATGGACACTGTCCTCGCTTGCGGTGGACCCGTGGCTCAACACGATCTTTGTGCTGACCTTTGGCGCAGGCATTCAAACCGCCTTCTTCGAAATGCTGCCTCTGAGCTACCTGCGCGGCAAAAGCATCTTCAAATTCAATCCGTTCGTCTGGCTGGTGCTTTTTGTCGGGACGACTGCTCTGTTCTTCCAGACCATGCTCAACCCTGACGGTCCCTTCCTGAGCGCGTTCCTCTCGGCAAACATGATGGTCCTCTCGGTGTTCACCGTGCTTTACTGCGCAGTCTGCGCAATGATCTGGTTCTTCTTGACGCGCGCTGAAAAATCCAGTTAGAAACACTATTCAAACGAGCAAGTATGGACATACTTACAACAGACTTGATCAAACTCGGCATCGCCGTTCTCGTAGGCGGCGTCATTGGCCTGGAGCGCGAGTATCAATACAAGGCGGCTGGGTTCCGCACGATCATCCTCATCACGGTCGGCTCCACGCTTTACACCATCTTCTCGGTCACCCTGGCCGGCGAAAATGAACTGACCCGCATCGCTTCCAACATCGTGACCGGCATCGGCTTTCTCGGCGCGGGCACCATCCTGCGCGAAGGCGGACGCATCGGCGGCCTGACCACGGCGGCTACCATCTGGCTGGCGGCCGCGCTCGGTATGGGCGTTGGCGCGGGCGAGATCGATTTTGTGCTCGCGGCCACCGCCGTCACCTTGGTGATCCTGCTCTTCTTCCCGCGCATGGTATCGTGGGTCGACAAAATTCGCGAGGCGCGCACTTACAAGATCGAGATCTGCGATTGCGACTTCGATCGCGTTGAACAACTGCACAAGCTGTTCAAATCCTGCCGGCTGCGCGTGGCGGATACGCACATCGTGCTGAACGGCGAGGCACTGATCAGCGAGTGGCGCACAGTGGGCACACCCTGGAATCAGGATAAGTTCGTGCGGACATTACTGCAAGATAAAGCGGTCTGCAAATTGGAATATTGATCCACACCCTTGTGGAATAAAAAAAGCTCTGGCCTTCGGCCAGAGCTTTTTTTCAAGGAAGTTTAATCTCGTAAACAACAGAACGTTCGTCCCGATAGACCTCGACCAGATATGGGTCATCTTCCGCCGCAGCGAGGAAATCATCGTGGAACACGTCGCTGATGATGTAATTGGCCTCGAATGTGGTCGAAACGACGTAGGAGATGGGCAGCATGTCGCCGTTGGTGATGTTCACCCAGGTGTCGTATAGCTCAGGATCCTGGATCTGCATGTAAGTGGGGTCAAGGCCGACAATGTATGTGTTATGCGTGTTGTAGAAGAACAGGCGTGGGAAATCGTCCCAATCGGTTTGGAAGACGCGTGAGCCGGGCGGAGTGTTGAATTCGAGCCAGGCCGATGCGCCGCGGAAACTCCAGTAGGGCGCGGAGTCGATCACGTCTTCGCGGGCGATGGGCAGGGTGCGGATCATGCCTGCCAGGATGGCGAGGGAAAGCAATGCCGTGGGGATGTGCGGCTGGAAACGCGAGAGGTTGCCATCCGCCGGCAACGGCGAATCCGCTTCACGGTCGAGAAGAGGCGTGAAGGCCAGGGCGGCAAAGATCAGTGTGAAGGGCGGAAAATATTCCACGAAGCGCCGCGCCTGGAAGAACATCAGACCGAACATCAAGGTTACCAGCAGACCGAAGGCGGTGCGCAGGTCCATGCGACGGCCGGAGAGTCCCAGGGCAAACACTCCAAGCGCAAACGCCGCCAGCGACGGGAAGGAGTTTCGCAGGATCACGCCCGTGGTATAGGGATACCATTCATTCCCCACGCTGATCGAAGTGGCATCAGTCAGTTTTTCGATAAAGTGATGGTAGGTGAAAATGATGTTGGTAGGAAAATATGGATTGATCAGGATGCCTGCCAACGTGCCTATGGCAATGTGCAATACAAGACGGTATTCAAGTCGACGTTCGATAAGAGCAACCGCGATGGCATGGAGCACGCCCAACGCGAGGAGCATGGGGAAGGCGTTGTACATCCAAACGTAGAAAAATGCGAGGGCGGCGAGGTGTCTGGGTTTGTTTTCGAGCAGGAACAGCATGCCGATCACAAGCACACCCAGAGAAAGTGATTGGGCGCGCGTCACACTCATGCGATACAGAAAGGGCGCAGAGAGCGCCAGCAGGCCCAAAGCCCAAAGCCAGTGATAAGGGATGCGTTGGCGCTTAAAAAGCAGCCATACGGCAAGGAAAGCCAGGCTTGCAAAAACCACCGCGGACCATTTTGCCCCGAGGCGCAGGTCGCCAAAAGTGAAGGGGATCAGGAAAACGTGATAGAGGAAGTGATGATCGTAAAATCCGTCGGCATTGAGGATGGTGAGAGGCAGGTAGGGGAAGGCGGGCTTGAGACCTTCGGTGCGCATCAGGTATGCCATTTTGATGTGGTAGTAGCCATCGTTGTCCGGCATATCGGGCGTGGAGAATTGGAGCCAGGCCATTCCAGCAAAAAAGACGATAAAAAGCAGCAGGGGGAGGATGTATTTTCGCATAAGGGTTGTTTGATAAGTCGTTGAGAAGGGAAAAAAGTTACGACGTCGACTATACCTGATTGCCTAAGTCTAATCAAGGCATGTTGAGGTGGAACGTTTTTTACAGGTACCTCGTTTGACCGGCAAGGAGTCTGACATGAAATCAAAAGCCGTTTTGCTCATTGTTGCAAGTTTACTCATGTTTGCCTGCATACCGGTGACCATCAATATCGGTCAACCGGAGCCCGTGTCTACGCCTGTAGTGGAAGTACCGACCAGTACCTTGCCAGACCTGGCGATCACATCAACAATTATCAGCATGGTAGATATCAATGGCAACTGCCTGCCGGGCTACGAACTGACGGCGATCCTTGTCAATCAGGGCAGCGCTCCCTCTCCAGATGTAACCGTGGAGGAATTAATGACCGGGCATACCATTTACGTGGGTGAAGTACACGTCGGGCAGAGCATGGTACTTCAATTCCCGGCTTCATCCAACGGCCGGTACCGCATCATGATCGATCCGCAGAACCTGATCGCTGAAAGGGACGAGACGAACAATATCGTTACCCCCGACTCGACCATGGCCACCCCACCCGGATACTGTCTGCCAGGCATGATCCGAACCCCGACACCACCACCATTCCCAACGCCTACGCTCACGCAAACGAATTACTTCCCGATGTTTACCGCGCCGGACTGGTGGATGACCCTTTCGCAATCAAATGTCGGTTACGAAATTCGATACCCGCCCGAGGCGCGTGTCGACCAGTACTCGGAACGATTGGTCATCAGTCTGCCATTCACGGATGGCACGCAAATGATCGAAAAGGCCGTATGGATCGAAACACACCCGGCCACACAGGGTGAATGTTTTTCCTTGATCCCTTGGGACGGCATCACGATTGTAAACGGCGTGGAAATGTATTACCGCGGTGGGAATCACTGGGAGAATGCCATGGGCGGTTTGAGCTTTGTCCCGGGTGAATACGCCGTGGCCCGTAACGGACTTTGCTATCGCCTGAGCATGAAGATGACAATTCGCAACAATGCCGGCGCATCAGGCGGGACTCCTGTGCCCACACCAGGCCGGGCTGACATGGATTTCGAGGTCTTGCTGAACATCATCTCAACATTCCGGCTCCAATGAATGTGAAATTCGGCGCGGATCGTTATCAAATAGGAAATAGGCAGGGATGTCATTAACGCATCCATCGGGTACAATGAACGCCAATTGCCTGACAAGGACTCTTCATGCGCATTGGCTTTATTTCAGACACCCACGGGAATTTCATCGCACTTCAAGCGGTGTTGGCAGACCTCAAAACGCAAAAACCAGACATGACGATCTTTCTGGGAGATGCCGCGACCATCGGATCGCATCCCAAAGAGACCCTGGATGCGTTGCGCGAACTGTCCTGCCACGCTTACATCTTGGGGAATCATGACGAAGCGGTTCTACACCCCGAACGCGCTGCCGACTTGCAAATCGCTCCCAACCTACACACTTCACTGCAGTGGACGATCGAACGGTTGAGCCAGAGCGACCTGGAGTTCATTCGGACGTTCCAACGGACATACACTCTGGATCTGGATGGACGCCCTGTCCTTTGCTTTCACGGTTCGCCGCTTTCCAATACATCTGTCCTGACCGCCACCACTCCGGCCGAACTGCTGGATGAACATTTCTCGGGTCAACCTTCCTCGATCTGGATCGGCGGACACACGCATGTGCAATTGCACCGACGCTACGGGACGAAACTGCTGATCAACTCCGGCAGTGTGGGCAACGCGTTCAAACACGCCTTTGTAGCCGGCAATCCGCCCGAACTGCTTCCCTGGGCTGAATATGCCTTGATCGAAACAAAAAACAGCACGACCAGCGTGGAACTGAAACGGGTCCCCTTCGATACGCAGGAGGTGCTGCGCTTGATGGCATCCTGTGGAAATCCCGCCACCCCGTGGTGGCTCGACCAGTACAAGTGAAGATTTTCTCCGGCACCTGTTGAGAATATGGTGTATGGAATCAACCCGCGGGTAAAAACGTAAGCATCCAACTCGCGTCCAATCTCACACGTCCAATCCTGCAATATCCTTTTACCGGTGATCTCCATCTCCTCGTTCTTAAATATCCGTCCGAATGAGACCCGCACGGCCGTCCTGTTGACCGGCATCATGCTTTTCAGCGCGGCTGGATACAGTCTGGGGGGGACCGGAATCGAGGCTTTGTACTTTGCCCGCTTCGGCACCAGCGCCCTGCCCTACCTGTACATGGGGCTGGGCTTCCTTTCCCTGGTTACATCTCTAACGATCACGGGGCTGCTTGGACGCATACGGCGCGAACGCATGTATGTACTCGTGCCGGGCATTGCCTCTTCCATCGTGATCCTTGCATGGGGGCTATTATTTGTTCAAAATCCAATCATCTACCCGGCGCTGTGGCTGGGAAAAGAAGCGCTCAACACCATCGTCAGCATGATCGCCTGGAATACAGCGGGCGCGGTCTGTGACTCGCGACAGGCCAAGCGGCTCTTCCCGCTCTTCAACGCGGCACGCATCCTCGGGTCGGTGCTGGGCGGCTTGGGCACAGGCGCACTTGTCCATTGGATCGGCACACAAAACCTGGTGCTTGTGTGGGCAATATCCATGCTCGCCACATACATCTGCGCGCGCGCATTGATGAGCCGCGCACAATTTTCCGAAGCGCCGAAGAGAAGCTCGCGGACCAGGAAGCGCAACGCATCGTTCATACAGGAAATGCAAAAGGGCTGGCATTACGTGCGCCGCTCGGAGTTGATGCAATGGGTCTCCGTCGCGTCGATCCTGTTTTCCATTCTCTATTTTTCGATCGCGCTGCCTTTCTCACGCGCGGCTACAGACCGTTACCCAAATGAAAATGAACTGGCGGCTTTTCTCGGTTTATTCAACGGCCTGAGCACTGCCGCCGCCTTCCTGACCTCGCTCCTGCTTGCCAACCGTCTCTTCGCGCGCTTCGGCATCATGACGATGATCCTGGTCTTCCCACTCATCTATGTGACGGGCTTTGGCACATTGATCGCCTTTGACATGTTTGCGGTCGTGGTTGCTTTCCGCTTTGTGCAAACGCTCTGGCTCTCGGGCATCGCTGACTCGGCATGGCAAACCATGTTCAGCGCAGTCCCGGCGGAGAAGCGCGATCAGGTCAATGCATTCTTGAACGGCGTGCCGGAACAGATGGGCGTGTTCCTGGCGGGCACGATCCTGCTGGTTGGCGAACAAGCCTTCTCGCCTCTCCAGCTTCACATCGTTGGTTTCATCACTGCGATCGCGGCCAGTATCGTGATCTGGCGGGCCTCGTCGGCGTATCGCCGCGCGCTGGTGGACACCCTTCGCGAAGGCCGCCCGAGTCTCTTCGATCAGCCTCGCGGCTCCGTCTACGATGTCACTGCCTTGAACGTTCTGGTGGAACAACTTACCCATCCCGATCCGCTGATGCGGCGACTTGCCGCCGAAAACCTGGCCGGCACGCCGCGCGCCAACATGTTGACCCACTGCCTGACCGATGCCGATGCGGGTGTGCGACTCGCCGCCCTGCAAAGCTTGACTGACGTTCCCTCGGCCGCTCATGCCATCCTCTCGCTTCTCGCGGACCCCGATCCGGGTGTCCGCGCCCAAACGCTTCGCACCCTGCGAGCTCTTCCCACGGGCAGTATCGGCAGTTTCGCGTATGCCAGCCAGGTGGGGAAACTCCTCCAAGATACATCTCCGCTCGTGCAGATCGAGGCCGCATTGAGTCTGCTGAAACTCGGTCCACACGCCAGCGCCCGCGACCTTCTCCGCCAGACTGCGGCGTTGGGCGATATGGAACAACGAAAGGCTGCCCTGCAAGCAATGGCCGAGTGGGGCGACCATGAAGCCTTCAGCTTTATCGAGAGTGAGTTGAACGATCCCGGGGCACCAGCGTCCATACGGCGAGTCTCGGCCATGGCACTTGCCTCCTGCGGACCGCAGGCCCTCCCCGCGCTGATGCATGGCCTGGCCGATGAGGATTCCTCCGTCCGTGAGGGCGCGGCGCAGGGACTGGCCAGCCTGGGCGAATCCGTTCTCCCGTCGGTGTTGGAAGCGCTTGGTGATCGTTCGCGCGAGGATGGCGCGCTGACCACGTTGGAATTCCTATCCACGCCGTCCGTCGTCAACGAACTGAAACGGTATGCAGAACGCCGGATCCAAAGTGCATTGCATTACCACTCTCTTGCACGCGAATTGGCCGCCACACATGATCGACTCGCGTTGCTGAAAGAATCCCTGCAAGCCCGTGCCCACCAAGATGGCCTGCAAGCCCTGCGCGCCCTGGCATTGACCTCCGAGCGGAGCAACTTTCAGGTTGCCATTGAAAACTTACGCGTTCACGATTCTTCGCAACGTGCAAATGCTCTCGAGACACTCGAAACCGTGCGTGAGTCTCGCTTGATTCGACCATTGCTCGCGCTGTGGGAAGCCGCCGACTCTCCCGCCCCCCAATCTGACTACGCGCAGGAAACGATTCGTGATCTGCTAAACGATGCAGATGGGTGGATCCGCGCCTGCACGATGTTTGCATATCAGACTCTGCCGTCCATGCAAAATGAAATTCAGGCGCTTGTCGCGGCCGAGCCAAGCCTCCGTAATCTTTTGATTCAAGGTGAACCAATGGATACCCGAACCACAATGCCCGTCATGGAACGTGTTCTGTTGCTGCGGCACGTGCCACTGCTCGCGGATTTGACGCCCAGCGATTTGCAACGCGTGGCAACCCTGGCCACCGAGCATCATGTCGAAGTGGACGAGGTGCTGTTTGAGCAGGGTGACCCCGGCGAGGAGATGTACGTCATCGTGCATGGACAGGTGCGTATCATGGTATCCAAAGACGGCTCGGAAAAGGAATTCGCCCGGCGCGGATTGGGAGAGGTGATCGGTGAAATGTCACTGATCAGCGGCGAGCCGCGCGCGGCCACAGTGATCGCGGCTGAGGAAACCCACCTGCTGTGCCTCGACCGGAAAAACTTCGAGGGGTTGCTGCGCGAGCGCCCCGAAGTGGGACTGGCGGTGATGCGTGTGTTGTGTTCGCGGTTGAAAGAGGCGACCCGTTAAACGAATTTATCGATGGATGCAGAAATGAAACAACGTCTTTTCGGCATTGCTGCCACAGACGGTTACGGGGGTTTTCATTTTAGTAAGCAGGACTTTTTTCCCGCTGACGGTATGGGAGAATACACCTATGATGATGCCATACTTTGTTGTGGAGGTTGTATGAAGCGTTCCATCCTTTTTTCTGCATTTGTTGTTCTGGTCATTACCGCTCTTTGCCTGCCGGCAGCCCAATTGCCGGATGCGCAGGCGCTTGGGAACGGAACATCGCTGCGCTTTTACGGACATGGAAGCGGCGACATTGACCGTGTCAAGATCCGCATTGATGGGCCGGCTGTCCCGGCCGATGTGGGTAACCATTTCACGATCGAGTTTTGGATGAAAGCCAGCCTCGCCGATAATGCCAGCCCGGCTTGTGTGCCCGGCGGGGCAAGCTGGATCCACGGCAATATCATGGTGGACCGCGATGTCTTTGGGAGTGGCGATTATGGAGATTTCGGCATCTCGCTCGCGGGCGGACAGATCGCCTTTGGCGTGGGGCGCGGCACCTCAGACCAGACGATCTGCGGGAGCCGCAACGTAGCCGACGGCCTTTGGCATCACATTGCCGTGACGCGGAATGCCACCACCGGGCAGATGCGTATCTTTGTGGACGGTGTACAGGACGGTATTGGCGCCGGCCCCAAGGGGAATGTCTCGTATCGCAACCTGCGCTCCACTTCGTACCCAAACAGCGACCCGTTCCTTGTGCTCGGCGCCGAGAAGCACGATGCCGGCGCGGAGTTCCCATCCTATAACGGATTTTTCGATGAGTTGCGTATTTCGAGCGCCACTCGCTACACCCGCTCGTTCCAACCAGGCACTCAGGCGTTGAAAGCGGATACGTATACCGTGGCGCTGTATCATTTCGATGAAGGCCCGGCTGGACCGTGCACCACGGTGATCAATGACTCGTCACGGACGGGCGCCAGCGACGGGCAGTGCATGTACGGCGGCGACGGAACGAGCGGACCGGAGTTCAGCAGCGATTCGCCGATCACTGCGGCGCCGACGGCAACACCAACAAAGACGCGCACGCCGACTCGCACCCCCACCCCGACGCGGACTCCCACGTCCACACGCACGCCGACCCCAACACGCACCCCGACTCGCACGCCGACCGCCACGGCCACGCCCGGCGGTGGCGGAGGCGGCTCGGGCGGCGGGCCGATGCTGGCAGGATGTCCGCTTTACCCGGCGGATAGCATTTGGAACGCAAGGGTGGACCAGCTCCCCGTCCATGCGCGAAGCGGGGCGTGGATCTCGAGCATCGGGAGCGCGGATCACTTCCACATGGACTTTGGTTCCGGCACGTGGAACGGCGGCCCGATCGGAATCCCGTTTAACATCGTGGCGGGCTCGCAAGTCACCAAATACAACGTGGACTTTTATTACCCCGATGAATCGGACCCCGGGCCATACCCCATCCCGAGCAACCCGAACATGGAATTTGGCAGTGACCATCACATCCTGACTCTCGACAGCGAGACGTGCAGGCTCTACGAAATTTACGATGCTTCGTTCAGCGGCGGTCAGTGGTCGGGCGGGTCGGGTGCGATCTGGGACTTGAACTCGAACGCCTTGCGCCCCGATGGCTGGACCTCGGCCGATGCGGCGGGCCTGCCGATTTTGCCCGGGCTGGTGCGCTACGATGAAATTCTGGCGGGCCAGATCAATCACGCGATCCGCTTTACGATCAATAACACGAACAGTTACATCTGGCCGGGCCGTCATCTCACCAGCGGCACGCCGGGCGTGGTGACCAACACGCCGCCGATGGGTGCGCGCTTCCGTTTGAAGGCCAATTACGATATCAGCGGATTTGCGCCGGAGATGCAGGTGATCTTGCAGGCGATGAAAACCTACGGGATCATTGTGGCTGATAACGGCTCGGACTGGTACATCAGCGGCGCGCCCGATGAGCGCTGGGATAATGACATGCTGCACACGCTGGATGTGTTGACGGGCAGTAACTTCGAGGCCGTGGACACCTCCGGCTTGATGCTCGATGCGGACTCCGGGCAGGCGGCTTTGCCGTTGACTCGTTGGAATCCCCCGGTCGGCGCGACGTGGCAATGGCAGCTCGACCAGCCGGTGAACACGAGTTACAACGTGGACGTGTATGATGTGGACCTGTTCGACACGCCGGTGACCACGATCAACACGCTCCATGCGCAGGGCAAGAAGGTGATCTGCTATGTGAGCGCAGGTTCGTGGGAAGATTGGCGCGCCGACGCAGGCCAGTTCCCCGCGGAGGTGCTCGGCAACAACTATTCGGGCTGGCCCGGCGAGAAGTGGCTGGACATCCGCCGCATTGACCTGCTCGCGCCGATCATGCGCGCGCGTCTCGACCTGTGCCGCGCGAAGGGCTTCGACGCCGTGGAGCCCGATAACATTGAAGGTTATCAAGAGAACACCGGCTTCCCGCTCAGCTACGCGGACCAGATCGCCTACAACACGTGGTTCGCGAACGAAGCCCACGCGCGCGGACTTTCGATCGGCTTGAAGAACGACCCGGGCCAAGTGACCGACCTGCTGCCCCTCTTCGACTGGGCATTGACCGAAGATTGCATCTTCTATGACTGGTGTGAAGAGATGCTGCCCTTCATCAATGCAGGCAAGGCGGTCTTTGCGGCCGAGTACACGGACCTGCTCACGCAACAGCAATTCAACCTGGCCTGCCAATCTTTTGGCGTATGGCAGTTCAGCGGCATCTGGAA
>CAYNQA010000060.1:10663-12583 GCA_964399225.1 uncultured Anaerolineaceae bacterium | reverse complement strand
GAAGTGTCACACCGGCTAGGACGAATCCCAGCCGGTGTGCTTCATTGAAAATTTCCTGCTTGAGCGAGCCGATCACTAGCGGACAACAACTCGCACGTAGAAGGGCTTGCCGCGGTCGTCGAAGAAGTTGACGCTTTGCGGGTTGGCCATGGTCCAGGCGCTCACGTATACGCCGGGTTTGGTGGGCGCTTTGAATTGCACCGAGACTTCCACTTCCTGGCCGGGCTGGACCACGGTAGTGATGGATAGAGGTGCGCCGCTCATTTTGTCGCTGTAGCCGGCGTAGGCAATTTTATAACCCGCGCCCCAGGCACAGGTGCCTACGTTGCGGATCTTCCAGGTCTTGATGAACTCAGAGCCGGCAGCCACGCCCGTATCATCTGGGTAGTTGATGTCTGCCACGAATTGGAAGACCTCGCACAGCGGGCCGGTTGTCCCTGCGCCGAACGTGATCGAGAGCAGGACGGTGGGGGTCAGGCTCGGGGTTTCGGTGGGCAGTGCTTCGGTGGCTGTGGGCAGGGGTGTAGGCGGTTCTGCCAGGGCGGTGCCGGTGATGTTGGCTACCACGGTCTCTGCGGCGGCAGTGGAAATGGCCGCAATGTCTGGGGTGGGTGCGGCGGGAGTGGGTTGAGGCGCGCAAGCGGCGATCAACAGGACAAGGATGGTGAAAAGGAAGATGTTTTTTGCGGTCATAGGAATCTCCATGCAGTGTTTTTTATTTCTTGACCTCGATGCTAACACTCAACCCGGTTCCAAATGGGATGTCGAGGTTGGAGTACATTTGATAAAACGCTTCATATTTACCGGGCGCTTTGGGCGCCACCATGCGCATGCTGATCTCGGCGATCTCGCCCGGGGAAACCACATCGGCGGATGTGCGGATCACATACGGCGCTGCATTGAAATCAGTGTTGCCGCCGGTGCGCACAAGATAATAACCGATCGTCCACTCACATGTGCCTGTGTTCTGGACGAGCCACCCTTTCGCAAAAGCTTCACCAGCCTTGAGTACGGTGCCATCTTTCACGCCGATATCGGCAACGTATGCCGAGTTGTTGCACAAGGCTCCCGTTGCTGTTGCCTGTGGAAGCAATGCCAGGGTGGCTGACGGGAAGATGGATGGTGTGTTGAGCAGGAATTGTGTGGGGGCTGCCGATGCGCTTCCATCCAACGTGGGAGCGGGGGTCAACGTTGCGGGCACCTGTGTCGGGAGAGGCGTGTTCGACGGTTGGGCTGCAGCAGTGATTGTAAGTTGGACCGCCACTGTTTCTGCGGCTTGGGTAAAGATCAGGGTTGTGTCTAGGGTGGGGGCGGGTGTTTCGCCCGGTCCGCATGCTGCCAGGATCAGGAGAGTAAGAAGTGAGAGTACGCGCCAAAGGTTTCGTTTTGTGTTCATGTTCACCTCCATGTTTCTTTCTTGCATTGTGAACAAGTTCATTATAACGCAGATGGCCTGCTGGTATTGGCAGGCCATCTGCGTTCGGTACATGAATCTGCCTGCCGAAAGATGAACCGGTCAAGGCTGAGTGTAGGTGACGGTAAGGGTGATCGGGGCGGCAAGGAGAATGTCATCGATCGTTGCATCGCCGTCGGAAAGCACGTCACGGAATTGCAGGCGGAAGCGGAAACGAGATGAGCCAACCGCGGTTTGCAGGACGTTCACCAGCGACGGGGTGTAAAGGTCCTCAAGCAGGTCGTTGCTATTGCACCACGCCGCAAAAGCGCCTGTGGCACCGGGTGCCGCAAAATCACCGGCATCCACTGTTCCAAAATTTTGCGGGAAGGCTCGCAGGCATCCCAACGTTCCCAGTGGGTTGCCTCGCATCTGACCACCGCCATGAAGCTTCAAGGCGGCCGATTGGATGGTGACATTGGACGGGACAACGCTCATGTCAAAACTCAGGAAGACCTCCACACCTT
>CAYNQA010000060.1:0-10653 GCA_964399225.1 uncultured Anaerolineaceae bacterium | reverse complement strand
GTCACCGACCGCAAGGGAGGACATATCCACCACGCCGGCGCTGGAGACAGATCCGCTTTCTGCTGATAGGAATGGCACCGTGATCGTTTTTGAAGTGACCGGCTGCGTCCCTTGCCGCGTGATACGCGGCTCGATCCAGACCGCAAAATCCTTGTTTGGCGAGCCGTTGGCAAGGACGGTCAGAATGAATTTTACGTTGTAACCATCGAGAGAACTCAGGTCAACATCCACGGGATAGGATTTACCTTCGTACGCTTCATTCCACTGGCCAAGATTATTGACGGCACCGTTGCCGATCTGGTAATCAAGGCGGAACATAACATTGCACCCAGAGGAGTTATAGCGGCATTGCACCAACGCGCGGAAATGATCCCCGCTCTGTACCTTGAAGGGCGGGTACACACCGCGGATCAGGCCATCGCTTACATCGCGCGGGTATGTCATCAAGCCGGGGGCAGAGGCGGGATCGCCGCTTTCCAGCTTGGGTGAATCCAGTTTGAGGACGTACCCATCATTATCACCTTCGGTACCGGGGCAGGGCAGGTCTTTTTTACTGTTGGTCCACTGGGCATCGCAGTAGGAGGCTGTAAAGTCGTAGGCTGCGTAGGTGCTGCCGGAGACCTTGATATCCACCCAGAATGGGGTTGTGGCGGCACTCCCTACACCGAAGAGCAGGCCGGAAGCGTTACGCAGTTTAAAGTCGGCGTGATACGCTCCGTCTTTCGAGGGGGCAGTGAGTTTTACCTGCACGTCCACAGTTTGCCCAGGCGCCACACTGCCCGGCAAGGAAGAAGCGGCAGGCGCATTCAACGAGTCACCGCTGACGAAGACAACAGCGTAGTTTGCATTCCATGTGCAGGTGCCAATGTTCTTCAAGCGCCAGGTTTTCGTGAATGACTCGCCGCGGCCGATCTTGGACCCATCGGGGTAGGTTACGTCGGCTACGAATTCCGCCCAATCACATCGGGAGAGAGGCGTGTTCGTTTTGATGGGCGGGATGTTGGTGGGGGTGGAAAACCCGGGTACGGGCGTGTTGACCGTGAGCGGCGTCGGCGTGACAGGCTGCAGGGTGGCCGCTGAAGCGGCAGTAGGTGTGGCCGCCGATGTCTGTATTGCCTGGGTGGCCATGGCCTCCAGCGTCATTGCCGATTGGGTGTACAGGGCGTTGAGGGTGGCAGCCGGGTTTGGCTGTTCGGGGTTGGGTAAATTGCAGGCCAACTGTGCCAGGACGATCACGATGAGCGCGCTGCTTACGATCCAGGGTGATTTTTTCATTCTATTTCTCCAATGTTCGATGGTACCAACAAAATAGACGAACATTGCAAAATGAAAGTTCCATAAAAAAGCCGGGGCGATCGCCCCGGCCGGTGCTATTGACAGAGATAGGAGAAGGGTACTTTATCAAATTCCACGTACACAGGATCAACCTGCGTGAGTTGGATCCATTTGTCGCCTGGCGAAGAGCCGAGGTGGATGCCCCAAACATCTTTGATCTCCTGGCTGCCGGCTCCCGTAAAAGTCAGGCGGATCTTGGCGGAGTTGTATCCGTCGCTGTGGCGCCATTGAACGCGCACATCCATGGGACCGTTGACGGTGACAGTGGCATATACCGTGTACACCACATTGGTTGCACAGCCGGCCGCAGGTTCGCGCACGAGACGGTAAGTCACCGATGTGATCTTGTAATCCTCATCTTTAGCGGTGGCATTGACCACGATCTCGGCATAGAAGGATTCGCTGTATTGACCGACGCCAAAGGTCAGGCCGTCTGGGGTCTGTAATTTCCATTCGCCTTTATACGTCCCATCCTCTTTGGGAGTGAGCAGTTGAAGGGGGATTTCCACGCTCTGGCCAGGTCCTGTGACGAGAGGCAGGTAATCGTAATATGGCCCGCCGAGCGTGTTGCCATCCCAAAAGACGATGCGGTACGTTGTATCCCAGGTGCAGGTGCTTTCGTTCTTGAGGGTCCAGGATTTGATGAATGTTGTTTCCGGCTTCATGATCGTGCCGTCAGGGACCGTTTCACTGACCAGGCTGGCCTTGCCGCATTCCGCAAATGATCCGCTTGCAGCCGGTGGGTTGGTGGGCGGGATGGGTGTGAAGATGTTGGTCAAAGTTGGCACAACATTGACCGGTGCCGGCGCGGTGGCAGATGGTTCCGGCGTGGATGTGGCAAGCGCGTTCTGCGCTTGAACGGTCAACGCCACGGATGTGGCAATGACCGATTCGCTGTCGGGACCGCATGCACTCAACAGGAAGCCGGCAAGCAGGAGCAGGGAGATGGTGGGAAGAACCTTCTTCATTTTCATCCTTTCAACATGGAGGCCATCCATATTCGAAATATTATACTGCCCGACCATGAGAGGAGATTAATGCGAGCGCCCGGGGGCGTCCGGGCGCTCAGATCTTTCGCGCAGAGAGGTTCGTGCTATGGAACCGTATATGTCACCGTCAGTGTCACTGGAGCGATCAAAAGCACGTCATCGATCGTGGCGTCGCCATCGGTTAGTACATCGCGGAATTGCAGGCGAATTCGGAATCGTGATGTGCCTACTGCGTTTTGAACAACGGTCACCAGACTCGATCCGCTGTAATCGCTCGACAACTCACCAGCACTGCACCACTGGGCGAACCCGCCAGAGACACCGGGCGCAACAAAGTCGCTTGCGTCCACGGTGCCATAGTTTTGCACATACGCCCGCAGGCATCCCAAAGAAGCAAATGGATTGCCACGCACATTCCCGCCGCCAAGCAACTTCAATGTGGCAGACTGAATGGTGGCATTCGACGGGATCGAACTCATGTCGAAGCTCAAGAATCCCTCCGAGCCTTCGTTGGTGGCAGTATCGCCGGCCGCGACTGTTGTTGAGCTTGTTCCGCCGCTGCTCGTCACCACGCCGCTTTCTCCAGCCACATAGGGAATCGTTACACTAGTCTGTGTGCTGGTTGGGGTGACCACTTTAATATCCACATAAAAGGATTTGCTGTTATGACCGCCGTAGACCGGGATGAGCACGCCTTCCGCGTTTCGGATTCGCCAATACCCTCGGTAACTTCCAGGGGTGGCAGGCGCAGTCAGACTGATCGAAATATCCACAGATGAGCCGGGCGGGGTGGTGCCAATGGCTGTGGCGGCTGCTCCGCTCATGGAGTTGCCTTCATCGAAAACGAGTGAATATCCGCTCCACGTGCAGGTACCGGTGTTTTTCAATCGCCATGTTTTCGTAAAGACCTGGCTGGGCGAAAGCGTAGAACCATCAGGGATGGTCACATCCGTGATGAACTGGGCCCGGTCACATTCCTGAGTGGGGGTGAAGATCACAGTGGGGGGCGGTGCAAAGGTGGGCGGCGCCGCCTGTGTGTTGGTGGGGGGCAGCACAATGGCGGTCGGTGAAGGCGCACGCAACGTCATTGCCGATTGAGTCAACTGTACGGCCAGCGTTTCTGCGGCAGCTGTGAAAGCGATGTTCGGATCCTGTGTGGGGGTTGGTTGTGGAAAGTTACATCCGCTAACCAGAACGATCAGCGCGATGGCGATAATGGACAAAATGGATTTTGTTCTCATTCTTCCTCCGGTGTTAATTAATATTGTATCCCAGGATAGACGGATTTCGCTGTTGTTTTGTTCTACCTTGCATGCGGACACTTCAACGCGTTCTGTACGCCGGCCGGAGCGGGTGAGGCGGTTGCATGCGTTTTCCCCGGGAAAAAAGAACGGGAAACCGCAACCCGGTTTCCCGTTCAGAATGAAGCGATGGGTGGTTCTACTGCTTCTCGTAGTGCTGGCCGTCGGCGGCCGGGGGAATGGCGCGGCCGACCACGCCGGTCAACACAAGGATGGTGATGATATACGGGGCCATGAGCAGGAACTCGGATGGGATCGGTGTGCGCAGGATCTGGAGTTTCACTTGCAATGAGTCGGCGAAACCGAAGATCATCGAGGATGTGTATGCGCCGAGCGGGTTCCACTTTCCGAAGATCATGGCGGCCAGACCGATGAAGCCTTTTCCGGCAGTCATGGCCTCGTCGAAGCGGCCGACCGAACCGATGGTAAAGTATGAGCCGCCCAGACCGGCGATCATGCCGCCGATGATGACGTTCACGTAACGCACAAAGAAGACGTTCACGCCCAATGTGTCAGCGGCTTTCGGATGTTCGCCCACCGCGCGGGTGCGAAGTCCCCAGGGCGTGTAGAACATCACAATATGCATGGCGAATACCAAAAGGATGGTGAGGTAAACAACGATATTGTTTTCGAACAAGACCGGCCCAATGACGGGGATCTTCGAGAGCAGGGGAATGGGTACGGTGGGGAAGGTGGCGGCGTTGTTCAGGCCGTTGATATCCTTGGCAAGGAAGCGCGAACTGATGAAAGCTGTCACGCCTGCGCCAACGATGTTGATGGCGACGCCGCTCACTACCTGGTCCACTTTGAAGCGGATCACCAGCCAGGCATGGAAGGCGGCTACCAAACCTCCGAAGAGGATGGCGCAGATCAGGCCAACGTAAGAGTTGCCGGTAACGGTGGCAACGATCACCGCAACCTGTGCGGTGATAAGCATAATGCCTTCGATGCCGATGTTGATGACGGCCGAACGTTCGCTGATCACACCGCATAAGGCTGCCAACGCAATGGGCGTGGCACGCACGAGCGAACTGCTCAACATGCCGGTCAAGTTGAAGGATTTGTCGGCGGCAGCCCAGGTCAGGAAGGATAGAACAAAAGTGATGGCAATGACGCCAATAAGCCAGCCGCTGTTGCGGATGCCGCGCGCGAGTTGGAAGGCGCCGAAAAAGGCTGCTATGGCGGCAAGCGCGAGCACAACTGGCTGTGATGGTACGACCACGTCGGGAATGCTGATCGCCTGCGAACCGGCCAGGTTCATGCCGAAGGTGGTTTGTACGCCCGCTGGTGTGTTCAGGCCGAAGACGAGAAAGATGAACAGGCCGAAGCCCAGCAAGGTCAAGCCGTAGGAGACGCGCGTGCGGCGGAAGGTGATGGTTTCGATGTCTTTGGTAGCGTTCGTCATGGAAGCCTCAACGTCCCCAGCCGCGGGTGAGAACGGTCTCTTCGCTGGTCGAGGTGGCGCGGATACGATAGATCCAGCGGATGATGGCCGGGGCGGCGATGAAGATAACCACCAAGCCCTGGATGATGGAGATAATGTCGATGGGAATGCCTGCCATGGATTGCATGCGGGTGGCGCCGCTGCGCAGGAAGCCGAAGAGTAATGCGGCAAGAACAACGCCGAATGGATGGCTCTTGCCGAGCAAGGCCAGCGCGATCGAGTCGAAGCCGTAACCGGCTGAGAAACCTTGTCCAACCCAATGGTCCACACCGAGAACCTGTGAAGCGCCAGCCAGACCGGCCAAGCCGCCCGCGAGTGCCATTACCAGCACGAAATTGCGTGTCACGTTCATGCCGGCGTATTTGGCGGCATCGGGGTTGGCGCCCACCGAGCGGATCTCGAACCCTAGCGTGGTCTTGAACAGGAACCAGTACACCAGCCAGGCCACGAATAGGGCTAGAACGAATCCCCAGTTGAAGCGCAATGGGTCAGGGAAGAAACGGGGCAGTTCGGCGGTCACTTCAACGTTGGGTGTCACGGGGCGGGAACCGGAGGCCTGCATCGGTCCTTTCAGGAGCCAATCGCTGAACTTGAAGGCGATCCAGTTCATCATGATCGTATTGACCACTTCGTGAGCGCCAAAGCGGGCTTTTAGGTAGCCGGGGATCATGCCCCAAATGGCGCCGCCAAGCGCTCCGGCAAGTATGGCGAGCGGCAGGTGGATGAAGGACGGCAGGCCGGTGATACTGTAACCCACATACGCCGAGCAAAGTGCGCCGACCAGTACTTGTCCCTCCGCGCCGATATTGAAGAGACCACAACGGAAACCAAGCGCCACGGAAAGTGCGGCGAAGATGTATGGCGTGGCTGTCACCAGGCTTTCGGTAAACGGGTAGATCGCGCGCAGGAGTTTGCTTGTATCACCGGAGGAAAAGAAGACCTGGAAGCCTTCGATGAAACGATCGGGCGTGCCGAACGAACCGGCGAACAAAGCGCCGTAAGCCTCAAAGACGTTTTCGCCGGATGCAATGATGGCGATCGCGCCGATGAGCAGGCCGGTAAAGACCGCCAATGCCGGCACAAGCAGAGCCTGCCTTAACGAAGATGCTTTTTCTTTTTTAGTAGGTGGGGTGGCTTGATTGCTCACAGGTTTCTCCTAGAAGACCCGTTCCGCTTGCTGCGATTTTTTGCCAGAGGTGGCTTTGGCTGCCTCGGCGGGGTGGATGCCGGCCATGAGCAGGCCGAGATATTCTTTCGACGCCTTCTCAATCGGCACAATATCCATGATCTGACCGTGATACATAACGGCGATGCGGTCGGAAAGGGCCAGGATCTCATCCAGTTCCGAGGAAACCAGCAGAACGCCGGTGCCTTGATCGCGTTTTTCGATGATACGGCTGTGGATGTATTCGATCGAACCAACGTCAAGGCCGCGCGTGGGCTGCGAGGCGATCAGCAGTTCGATCGGGCGCGAGAACTCGCGGGCAACGATCACTTTTTGCTGGTTGCCTCCCGAAAGTGCAGAAGCTGATACATAGATGTTGGGCGTACGGACATCGAATTGTTGCACCAGTTGTTCTGCGTTCGAGAAGATCTCTTTTTCCTGCAAGTTGATGCCGCGCGCAAATGGGGATTTGTAGTACGTGCACAGCATCATGTTATCGTGAATGGGGAAGGAGAGAACCAGCCCGTGTTTCTGGCGGTCTTCAGGAATATGAGCCACACCGCGCTCGAGAATGTTACGCGGTGTGCTGTGCTGCATCGGGCGTCCAGCAATACGAACTTCGCCGGTAATAACAGGCAACAGCCCGGTGAGTGCGTAAACCAATTCGGTTTGACCATTGCCTTGCACACCGGCGATACCCAACACCTCGCCTTTGCGGACCTCAAGCGAAACGCCATTGACCGTCATATTGCCACGATCGTCGCGAACATACAATTCATTGAGTTCGAGGACAGGTTCACTGGGCCTGGCAGGCTGTTTCATCACCACGAGGTTCACATCGCGGCCTACCATCATGGATGCCAGCTTTTCGGGATTCACATCTTTGGGTGAAACCGTGCCCACAACGCGCCCCCCGCGCAGAACAGTGATCTGATCCGCCACCGCCATGACTTCCTTCAATTTATGCGTAATGAAAATAATGGACTTGCCCTTTTTGATCAAGGTGTCGAGGATCTTAAACAGGCCTTCCACTTCCTGCGGGGTCAGGACGGCAGTCGGTTCATCGAGGATCAAGATATCGGCTTCGCGATACAACACCTTGATGATCTCCACACGTTGTTGGATGCCGACGGGCAGGTCTTTGATATATGCATCGGGATCCACGTCGAGGCCGTATTGCTCCGAGATCTCGCGCACACGGGCGGCCACTTTGGCGCGGTCGAGGAACACACCATTGCGGGTCGGTTCCACGCCAAGCATCACGTTCTCGGTCACGGTCATGACCGGGATGAGCATGAAGTGCTGGTGCACCATGCCGATACCGCGCGCGATGGCATCATTTGGACCGTGGATCTCCACTTCTTTTCCACGTACCATGATCTTTCCCTCATCCGGTTTGTACAAGCCGTAGAGGATGTTCATCAATGTGGTCTTGCCAGCACCGTTTTCCCCCAACAAGGCAAGAATATCCCCTTCGTTCAGCGATATGTCAATATGATCGTTGGCAAGGACACCTGGAAAGCGCTTGGTGATCCCATGTAGTTCCAGAACTTTAGCCATGCCATTCTCCCGAAATAAAAAATGTCAACACACAAGCGCCGCACCGGACGCAGAATAGAAAAAGGCCGGGGGAGAATATTCCCCCGGCCTTTGATCGAACACTTGCTCAAACAGGTACTAGTAGGTCAGGGACCCGTCGATGAGCGCCTTGGTGATGGCTTCGAGTTCAGCCAACAGGTCGGCGGAAGCGCCGGAAACCTTGGCCAGACCAACGCCGCCATTGGCGAGCGTGCCAACATAGACGCCGCCCTTGAAGGTGCCTTCCTTGGCAGCCTTGACAGCATCGTACACAGCAACGTTCATGTTCTTCATGACGCTGGTGAGGATGACATCGCCGTACTCAGCGGCCGAAACGGTCCAGTCGGTGTCCACGCCGACGATCTTGCACGCGCCGGTTTCCTTGCAGTATGCAGCGGAGCCGAGACCCACGGGGCCAGCCACCGGCATGATGATGTCGGCGCCTTCCTGGACGAAGGATTCAGCGAACGAGCGGCCGTCATCGAGCGAGTCGAAGTTGCCGGTGAAGGAACCATCATTGGCTTCGGTGCTCCAGCCGAGCACTTCCACGTTCGCGCCCTTTTCCTGGTTGTAGTACTTCACGCCAGCTTCGAAACCCTTCATGAAGATGGTCACGGGCGGGATGTTGATACCGCCGAAGGTGGCAACCTTGCCGGTCTGGGTGGAAGCAGCAGCGGCGTAGCCAGCCAGGAACGCGGCCTGATCGGTCGCGAAGGTCAAGCCGAGAACATTGGAGAGTTCGGTCTTCGAACCGCAGTCTTTGCCTTCAACCTGTTCGCCGAAGCAGTCGGGATAGGCGTAGTCCACGATGGCGAACTTGGTTTCAGGATTGGCCTTGGCCGCAGTAGCGGTGTCGACACCAAGAAGGAAGCCAACGGTCACGATCACGTTGGTGTCTTCATCCAGGAATTGCTGGATGTTCTTGGCATAGTCGGACTGCTGGGTGGACTCGAGGTACTTGCCCTCAACGCCCAAATCGGCAATGGCCTTCTCAATGCCAGCATACGCAGTGGCGTTGAAGGACTTGTCATCGATACCGCCGAGGTCGGTTACCTGACCAACCTTGAAGGCGCCGCCGCCCCCGCCGCCACAAGCGGTGAGAACGAGCGAAAGGACGACCAACAGACCTACAATTCCGTACAGTTTCTTCATGTGATTCTTCTCCTCTCGAATTGAGAAAGTGGGTGGGTGTTTGGGATACAGATGGTTTGGTAAGGTGTGTACTCCAGGCAGAATTCACCTCCTAACAAAAGATGAAACATCGTACCCCTTTCAGAAACAAGTATACAGCCTCTCATTTTATTGTGCAAGGTTGTACAAAATTAACAGATTTCCTTACGGTTCGCGCGGAACTCCGGTCTGGATGCTGCCATCGGTCAGCCCCTGACGAACCTGTTCGATTCGCGCTATGACCTCCGGGGGGATGCGCATAGCTGACTCTGGGTTGATCGCCAATCCGTACACACCGCTAAATTCACCACCGCTCAGTTGACCCTGACTGGCAGCAACGATCAGCAAATGCACAATACTCCGTGCTTCCTTGAAAACACTGGCAATCACCGTTTGCGGTTGTTTAACCTGATACGTCATATCCTCGTCCATGCCGATCACAAAGATGCTTTCAGCGCCGGCGCCATCCAGCGCACCGAGTGCGGTCTTGCCGCCCGCCGCAAAAAGTATATCCATGCCAATGCGGGCATTGATGCCCGCCTGTTCAACACCCCAGGCCGGATCGTTGAACCAATCATCGGGGTTGTGCTCCGGGTGGAACACAACGCGCGGCAGGACATCATCTGCAACGGCGTACACTCCCGCGCGAAAGCCTTCACACGCGCGCCACATTTCGGGGATGGCTTCTTCTTCGCAAACGGCTGCGATCCGTTTTGTTTCGCTCATCAAAGCAGCCAGCGCGCCCGCGAGGTATCCGCCCTGATCTTCTGGAAACGTGATTGAAGCCAGGTTGGGGATGGATTCGATTTGGGGTTGGTCAACGCCTAGAAAAGTGGTATCCGCCCACTCGTCGGCGGCGAGGCGGGTATCTTCTCCTATGGCATAGCCAACCGTCACGATTAAGTCGTAGCCGCCGTCGGCAAATGTCGCGATGTTCTTGTAACGGTCACGCGAGTCGATCGTCTCGATGAACTCGGCCTGATCGATAAGTCCATCTTTGAGTGCCTGCTGCACTCCTTCCCATGCGGACTGATTGAGGCCGTGATCATCCACCTTGCCAAAGGCGGTGACGAGGCCAACGCAAAAAATATCTGCCCGCGCGCAGTCGTTGGAAGGCAGACTGCACGCGGACAGGAGAACAGCGAAGATGATCAGAATGCGGAAAGGCTTCATGCAGTGGGTTGTTGCGTTTGCACCGCCTCGCCGCGTTTCACGCCGAGCATGAGGGCCATGGCAATGATCATAAATACAGGCGCGAGGATCATGATGATGTTGTAGTTTCCGCCGGTCAGTTGGATGGCCAAGCCGTTGACGTTTGGCCCGACGATGGCGGAGAAGGTGGAGAAGAGATAGTAAAGGCCGGTGAAGGTGCCGATGCGCGCCGCGCCGGTCAGGTCTACGACCATGGGAAGCGAGTTGATGTTGACGCAAGCCCAGCCCGCGCCTCCGAACATGAGCATCACGCCGGCCAGAGTCAACATGCGCGCGCCGCCCTCTTCGAGCGGAATACCGACCAGGGGCAGGGGAGCGATCTTCATCAAAAGGGCGTCGGCCGGGGTGATGAAGAGCATGAAGAGGATGATGGTGACGATGCTCAGGCCAATGGTGATCGTGATGCGTCGCCCGATCTGGCTGGAAAGGTAGCCGGCTGGGATGGCGAAGAGAACAAAG
>CAYNQA010000059.1:2426-12803 GCA_964399225.1 uncultured Anaerolineaceae bacterium | reverse complement strand
ATTAATACTCCTGCAGGGCGGCAGCTGGGACAATTCAAACGAGGAACCCGGCTCGATCTTTTTACCGGTCGGCATTCTGCCGCACAATAACTACATTGAAATCAATACCATCAAGCAAATGGATTTTCTTGCGCCGGGCATGTTGAAGAACAACCCCGACGTAATTGCGGTCTATTTCGGCAGCGCGCGCGGTGAAACGCTCTATTACCCAAATGTGGATCTTGCCACTCTCCTGCCGCCCGATTTTGATATCACAGGCCGTCCATGGTACGTGGCGGCTGCACCCGCAAAAAATCTTGAGCGGGAAGTGGTGTGGTCAAAGCCATACGTGGACGCAGCCGCCAATGGCCTGGTGATCACGAGCAGTGTTCCGGTTTTTGACGAATACGATCAGTTCCGCGGCGTGGCAGCCATGGATTTGCAGTTGGTTCGGATTACAGACTTGATCTCAACCATTCGTTATGGCGATAGCGGATATGCATTCGTAATCGACCACGAAGGACATTTGATCGCCCTTTCCGAAAAAGGCTATGCTGATTTTGGTGTCACGGCCCAGGATATCGCCGATGGCGCATATCTTGAAAAATCCCTGTTGACCGAATCGTCCATCGAGTTGTTCGACGTGCTGGCAAACATGTCCACTTTCCAAAGCGGTATCGAGGCGGTGAACCTTGGCGGCGTGGAAAAATACATTGCATACCGCCCGATCGCGTCGGTAGGGTATAGCCTTGGCGTGGTTGTGGATGTGGACGAAACCCAAAGCAACGTTATGAAGGCGGAACAACAGATTCAAACAGATGCCAGCCGATCTTTGCTTACCCTGGCAGGGATTCTGGCCGGCATCTGGTTAATCTTCCTGCTTGTTTCATATCAACTGGGAAGCGCTGTGATCTTTCCGCTTACATCCCTGACCAATAGCGCGAAGCGGATCGCGGAAGGCGACCTGGAGGCAAGCCTCGCAACCGAAAGCAATGACGAGGTCGGCATTCTTGCCAGCACATTGAACATCATGACGAGCAATCTGCGCTCCGTCATTGACACAACCGAACAGCGCGTCATCGAGCGTACCGCCGAACTCGAACAATCGACATTGAAATCCGAAAAACGCGCACAAGAGTTGAGAACCATCAGCGAAGTAGCCCGCGCCGTATCCGCAGAAACAAAACTCGAGACGTTGTTGTCCGAGGTGACCAACCTGGTAAGCCGCACATTCGGTTTCTACCATGTAGGTGTGTTCCTGATCGACGCCAACACAACTTCCGCCGTCCTCCGCGCTGCAAACAGCCCAGGCGGACAGCGCATGCTCGCCCGCGGCCATGCCTTGAAAGTCGGTCAGACCGGTATCGTGGGTTATGTGACCGGAACCGGTGACCCTCGCATCGCCCTCGACGTGGGAGCGGATGCCACCTTCTTCAACAACCCAGACCTTCCGGAGACCCGCTCCGAAATGGCCTTGCCCTTGCGCGTACGCGGCAACATCATCGGCGCACTGGATGTACAAAGCACAGAACGCAACGCTTTCTCTCAGGAAGACATAGAGACATTGACCGTACTCGCTGACCAGATCGCCATCGCCATCGAAAATGCGCGCCTGCTCGAGGAAACACAGCGCACTCTGGCAGAGATCCAGGCTGTCTACGGCGAAAGCATCAGCCGCGCCTGGGAACGAAAGACATCCCGCAGCCCACTTGGCTACTACTACAGCCCATCCGGAGGACGTCAAGTCCGCGATCCGCTCGATCTTGAAAATCACTTCGAAGAGATACAGGCTGGCCGCACACATATCACACCTTCCGAAGACGGCACTCCCCTGCTGGCTGTCCCGATCCGCTTGCGCGACACAGTGATTGGCGTCGTCAACATTCGTCCGGGAGAAGCAAATCGTCAATGGAAAGCGGATGAGATCGCCATTGTCGAGGCCACCGTCGAACGCCTTGCATTCGCTCTGGAAAATGCGCGCCTATTCGAAGAGACATCCGGGCGCGCCGCCCGCGAGCATGCCGTTGCGGAGATCACGAGCAAGATCCGGGCGACCAACGATCCACAGGCCATGATCCGTACCGCCATGCAGGAGTTGCAACGCGTCCTCGGCGTGACGCGTGTGGAGATCGTTCCACAGAACGTCACCCCGCCTCCTGCAAACCGGCAGTCCCCTCAATAATTGGAGTTTGTATGAGCATCATTGTTGCTGTATCAAACGAAAAAGGCGGTGTCGCCAAGACCACAACCACACTGTCGCTCGGAGCGGCCGTTGCGGAAATGGGAAGCCGCGTGCTGTTGGTCGATCTTGACCCGCAGGCAAACCTGACCCTGGCTCTTGGTTACGAACCGGCCGAATCCGTACGCACATCGGCGAACGTATTGATCGAAGCCATGCCTGTGCAGAACGCAATTCGAAAAACCGAATTCGAGCGTCTCGACCTCGTGCCCGGCAATGGACGGATCGAATCGGCTGAACAATACCTGCCCATCCGCACCAATTACCTGACCACCTTGCGGACCGCCATGGAACCTGCCGCCCGTCTTGGATACGACTACATCTTCCTCGACTGCCCGCCCTCCCTCGGTGCGATCACACTCAACGCGCTCGCTGCGGCGAACCTTCTGTTGATACCATCGCAGGCGGAATATTTCTCGGCATATGCCCTGCGCAACATGATGAGCATCATCCGCCGGATTCGCAAAGAAGCGAACAGCGCCCTCGCATACCGCATCCTTGTCACCATGATGGACCGCCGCAACCGCACGCACCGCAGCATTCACGAACAACTGGTTGCCACATTCGGCGAAGGTGTTTTCAATACTGTCATCGAATTGGATACCAAACTGCGCGAGAGTCCCATCGCCGGCCAGCCTATTACCCGTTACAAACCATCCAGCCGCGGATCCCTGCAATACCGCGTGCTGGCTGAGGAGCTGATTGAATATGCCAAAGAAACGACCCAGCAACCGGCTTGACGACCTGTTCGAGAACATCGAACAGGAGCAAACCAAACCGTCTCAGCCGGGACAGGGAACGGGCGCCTCGTCCGCGCCAAAGAAACCCTCGGCTCGGTCATCCAAAACCACCGGCAAGCCGGGCGGGCGCGCGTCTGCGCCCAGCCAGACCACGCCCATTCCATCCATGGAGCCGGTGACGATCAGCCAGCCCGGCAACGTGAACACGCCGGCCAGCCTTTCACTGGGACTGCAACTGGACCAGAAATCCTGGGCAACCCTGCAGGTGGTAGACGAAGATGCGCAGCGCGTCTGGGATGAAAATGACGAGCTCCTTGTCCGCCAGGTCACCGACCAACTTACACAAGCGCTGGAAAACGCCCGGCTCTTCCAGGAAACGCAGACGCGCGCGGAAGAACTTGCCGTTCTCAACGAATTAGGCCGCGAACTCACCTCGCTGCTCGACCCGGATTCGATCGCAGAATGTGTCTACCGGCACATCGGCCGCCTCATGGATGCCACCAACCTGTTCATCTCCCTGTATGACGAGAAAAAACAGGAGATCTTCCCGTATTTCGTCATCAACAACCACGAGCGCATCCTTTCTGGCAAGCGAAAACTTGGCAAAGGCTTAAGCGATCACATCCTCCGAACCCGTGAACCGCTCTTCCTTCCGGACGATGTGTTGGGCCGCATGCAGGCGATCGGGCTCGAAGTCATGTTCCTGGCCAACACAAAAGATACCGCCCAGTGTTGGATGGGCGCCCCCCTGCTGACAGCCGACACCATCATCGGCGTGATCGGCCTGCAAAGCATCACGACCCCCAATATTTACACCGAACACCATCGCGACCTGCTGACGGCCATTGCCGGCCGCGCCGCAGTGGCCATTGAAAACGCGCGCCTGTTCACCGAAACACAGCGCCGCGCCGAAGAATTGTCAGCGCTCAACCAGCTGGCTCAGCGCCTGTCTGCGCAATTAAACGTGGACCAGGTACTGACAGAGATCCACGCCGGGGTCTCGCGTCTCGTCGATACGCGCAACTTCTACATCGGCTTATTCGACCAGCAGCGTAATGAAGTGACCTTCCCGATCAATATTTCCGAGTCTGTGGTGGATAAGCGCATCATCACCATCCGCGGCGACCAGGGAATGACCGGACACATCCTGAAAACCAGGGCGCCCATCCTGGTCACCGAAAATCTGCGCGAATTCATGAATTCGCTCGGAATCGATACGGTTGGCGAACTGGCGAAATCCTGGCTCGGCGTGCCGTTGATGTTGGGCGAACAGCCGATCGGCGTGCTTGTCGTTCAATCCTACGATAAAGACAACGCATACAACGAACATGACCGCGACCTGTTAAATACCATTGCCGGCCAGGCCGCCATCGCCATTCAAAACGCGCGCCTGTTCCAGGAAACCCAGACTCGCGCAAGCGAACTAAACACCCTCGTAGAATTAAGCCGTCTGGTGAGCCAAAAGCTGGACATGGAGCAGATCTACGAGTCGGCGTACCGCATCATTGGCCAGATCATGCCAACTGATGCATTTTTCATCTATCTGTACGACCAGGAAAAGCACGAGTTTATTTCCTCCTTCGATATGGACGATGGCGTGCGCCAAAGCATCGAGGCCTTTTCAGCTGAAGAGGGGTATTCCGGCGAAACCCTGCGCAGAGGAAGTTCGATGCTGTATAACGACCTGGGTTCCCATGCACCCGCGATTAAACCGGTGCAGATCCAGCATGACTACAAACCGATCCAGTCGCTGATCATTTCCCTTTTACGCTTCAGCGGAAAAATCACCGGCGTCATTTCGGCCCAGTCGTATCAGCCCGACGCCTATAACGAAAACCACATCCGCCTGTTGGAGGCATTTGCCGACCCGATCGCGATCGGCATCCAAAACGCGAAACTGCTCGAAGAAACGCTGGCCTCGCAAATGGCCCTTTCCCGTTCCGAGGGAGAATTGCGCGCGCTGTTCCTCGCCATGACCGATGTGATCATCGTCTACAACCGCGAGGGACGCTACATGCGTATCGCGCCCACCAATCCCCAGCGTCTCTTCAAGCCGTCGAACGACATGCTTGGTAAGACGATCCGTGAAATTCTTCCGGAAAACCTGCATGCGCCATTCCTGAATACCATTCATCGCGCGCTGGATACCGGCCAGCTGCAACGGGCCGAATACTCGCTGAAGATCGATGGGAATAACTATTGGTTCGAAGCAAACGTATCCAGGTTGACCGAGGACGAAGTGTTCTGGGTGGCGCGCGACATCACCGAACGCCGCAAAGCGGAGGAGGATATCCTGCGCTTCAAACTCGGTATCGACCAATCCACCGACGCGGTGTTCATTACCGACGTTCACGGCAACATCAGCTACACCAACCCTGGTTTCCAAAAGATCTATGGCTATTCTTCAGACGAAGCTGTTGGCCAGAATCCGCGCATCATCAAATCAGGTTTGTTAAACCAGGACGCGTACCAGAATTTCTGGAGCACCCTCCTTAACAAGCAGACCGTGACCGGCGAGATCATCAACAAATCCAAAGACGGCCGCTTCATTTCGATCGCGGGCACGAACAGCCCAATCCTTGATGAGAACGGCAATATCCTCGGCTTCCTGGCAGTGCACCACGACATCACCAACCTCAAACAGGCCGAAGAGGCGCTCAAACGCCGAAACGCATACCTGGCTGCCACTGCCGATATCGGCCAACTCGTGACATCAACTCTCGACCTGCCCACGCTGTTCATGCGCGCGGTGAACCTGGTCGGCGAGCGGTTCGGCTTCTACTCGGCGGGCATCTTCATCATTGAGGAAACCGGATTCAATGCAGTGCTTCAGGCAAGCACAGGCGTGATGGGCAAGGAATTTCAAGACCATCCCCTCAGCCTGGCAGTTGGATCGAAATCCGCGATCGGTGAGGCTACCGCCACTGGACGCCCGGTTCTCATCAACGACACAACCAAGAGCGAGATCTTCCTCTATAACCCGCAACTGCCTGATACCCGCTCCGAGGCGGTCATTCCCCTGCGCATCGGCTCACGTGTGATCGGCGTGCTTGACCTGCAATCTGCCGAGCCAAATTCCTTCTCCGAAGACGACCTTGCCGTATTCCAAACTCTGGCAGACCAGGTGGCCATCGCCATCGACAATGCCCGTTCGTACGAGTTATCGATCCAGGCGGTGCGCGAGATGCGCGAAGCCGACCGCCTCAAGAGCCAGTTCCTGGCCAACATGAGCCATGAGCTGCGCACGCCGCTCAACTCGATCATCGGGTTCTCGCGTGTCATCCTCAAGGGCATCGACGGCCCCATTTCAGAACTCCAGCAGCAGGACCTGCTTGCCATCCACAATTCGGGACAGCACCTGCTCGGCCTGATCAACGACATCCTCGACCTCTCGCGTATCGAAGCGGGCAAAATGGAACTTACCTTCGACGAGGTACACCTGCCGGAGTTGATCACAAGCGTCATGTCCACCGCCGTCGGCCTGGTCAAGGACAAAGCCATCCAATTGCAGCGCGAGATACCAGCCGACCTGCCCACTGTCCGCGCGGATGCGATGCGTGTACGCCAGGTGCTGCTCAACCTGCTGTCGAACGCGTCCAAGTTCACCGACGAGGGCACCATCACTGTTTCCACGATGCTGGCAGAAAATCCGTCGGGACATGCTGAGATCATCATCAAGGTGACCGACACCGGCCCTGGCATTTCCAAAGAAGACCAGAAGAAACTCTTCCAGCCATTCTCACAGGTGGACGCTTCGGCCACCCGCAAGACGGGCGGATCGGGCCTGGGCCTCTCGATCTCGAACCATCTTGTGCAATTACACGGCGGACGCATGGGCGTGGAAAGCGAAGTGGGCGAGGGAAGCACATTCTATTTCAGCCTGCCCACCTTCCACGATCAGAATCGGCAGAAATCCACATCCGATAACCGCATCATTCTCGCCATCGATGACGACCCGCAGGTGATCAGCCTGTACGAACGCTACCTCAAGCCGCAGGGATACGAGGTCGTTGCCCTGCATGAGCCGTCGCGGGCTGTGGAACGCGCGCAACAACTCAAACCTTTCGCGATCACGCTCGACATCATGATGCCGGGCTATGATGGATGGCGCGTGCTGAACGATCTCAAATCGCACTCCGCCACGCGCAACATCCCGGTGGTTGTGTGCAGTATCGTCGAGGAGCAGGAAAAAGGCTTCAGCCTCGGCGCGGCAGATTACCTGCTCAAACCCATCCTCGAGGAAGACATCATTTCGTCGCTCAACCGGCTCAACGCGGACGGAAGCATTCGCGAAGTCCTCGTTGTGGATGACGACCCGCACGCCCTGCGCCTGATCGACAAGATGCTCTCCGAACACGGACACTACCGCCCAACAACAGCGGAAGGCGGCAAGAATGGCTGGGAAACGATCCGGAGCACCCCGCCACATGCCCTGATCCTCGACCTGTTCATGCCCGACCTGGACGGATTCAGCATCCTCGAGCGCATGCGCTCCGACCCATCGCTGCGCGACATCCCAGTCATCGTCGTCAGCGGCGGCGACCTGACCAGTGAACAGCAGGAACAACTGCGCGAATTCGGCCAACGCATGATCAAAAAAGGCAGCCTGACCGAAAAGGAACTACTGGATACCCTTGAACGCGCCTTGAAACGCGCTGAGAATAAATAGAGAATGTCTTTCACCATCCGATGCATTGACTGCGGCCAGGAGTCGCAATTCTTTGTAACGTCCATTCAGTGTCCGAACTGCAATAACCAATGGCGCGAAGTGGATTATGACTACGACTCGATCGCCCGCAGCCTGCCAGCCCAACTGCCGCTTCGTCCCTTCGACCTGTGGCGGTATCGCGAGCTCCTGCCGGTTCGCAACCCCAACCCGGCGCTCTCGCTCGGCGAGGGCGGCACACCGCTCATCCGCGCCGTGAACCTTGGCATGATGCTGGGCAACCCCAACATCTACATCAAGGATGAACGCCAGGGGCCGACCGGCTCCTTCAAGGACAGGCAGGCGGCCATCACGATCGCTGCGCTCAAAGAGGCTGGCATCACAGAATTGGTGGCGGCCTCGACCGGCAACGTGGCGATCGCCTATTCGGCGTATGCCGCCCGGGCGGGGATCAAGCTTTGGGCGTTCGTGACATCCCTTGTCCCTGCGGTGAAGATGCGAGAGATCGCCTTGTACGGCAGTCAGGTCGTAAAGGTGACGGCATCGTACGACCGCGCGAAACAACTCGCCACCGAGTTTGCCCGCCAACGCGGACTGTATTACGACATGGGCGCGCGCACGATCACCTCCATCGAGGCGATGAAGACACTGGCCTTCGAGGTCAGCGAGCAATTGACCAACGCGCTCGGCCCCGTGAAGGGCGAAGGCGACAAAACCTACTGGCGCACGCCCGATTGGTATATTCAGGCGATCAGCGGAGGCATGGGACCGCTTGGGGTGGTAAAGGGTTTCCAGGAACTGCAACGCCTCGGGCTGGTGAATAAAACGCCGGCCATCGCCCCCATCCAGGCGGACGGCTGCGCCCCGATGGTCAACAGCTGGAAGAAGGGACTGGAGACAGCAGAACCGGTCCTCTCCCCCTCGACCCGCATCGAGACATTGGCGACCGGCGATCCCGGCCGCGCCTATAAATTCCTGCGCAAACATGTGAACGATTCGCACGGCGCTTTTGAAAGCGTCTCGGATGATGAGGCGTACCGCGCCATGCACGTGCTGGCGAAAATGGAGGGCGTATCGGCCGAGCCGGCTTCGGCGGCGGCGTTTGCGGGGTTGTTCAAGCTGATCCGCAACGGCGTGATCAAACCGCATGAGACCGTGGTGATCAACTGCACCGGCCACACCATGCCGACCGAGCCGTACGTGCTTGGCGAGAACTGGTCGCGCAACGTGGACCTGACCGCCCAGCCCGAACAAAAACCGCAGGACGGCCTGCTTGCGGCTCTCAACAACATCGCGCCCGACCGCTTCCCGCGTGTGGTGATCGTGGAAGACAGCACCGAATCGCGGCGGCTGGTGCGGCGCATTCTGCAATCGCAAGGTGATTTCGAGATCTTCGAGGCCGCCAATGGACGCGACGGCCTGCAGCTCATTCAGCAGGAATTGCCCGACCTGGTGATCCTCGACCTGATGATGCCCGAACTGGACGGGTTTGCCGTGCTCGACGCGCTGAAAGCCAGGCCAGAGACCGCCAACATCCCGGTCATCGTTGCTTCCGCAAAAGAACTAACCTTGCAGGAAAAGAGCCGGCTCAAGGGCCAGATCCAGGCCTTGATGCAAAAAGGCGATTTCCTCAACGATGAATTTCTGGAGGAGGTGCGTGCGCTTCTGAAATAGCGGCGCACGAACGGAGATGAACCACGATGAGCGGCATGCAACCATCCACCCCGCCTCCTGTGTTCCTCTTCATGGCAAGCCTGCCCATTTCCAATCCGCCCAAGGCGGAAAGAGACTGATAGCGATGCGAACATGAGGAAGGAACGATCGCTTGGAATCCGCGCCGCGCTGATCTCAGCGTTCCTGCTGGGATTCGCGCCCGTCTTCGGACGGCAGGCCATACTTGCGGGCATGCCGCCGCTCGAGGTGGTGGCTCTGCGCACCGCACTCGCGGCAGGGCTCCTGCTTCTGATCGTCATCGTCTTTCGGCGTCCTTTTCTTTACATTTATCCAGCCGGCTTGTTCGGTTGTCTGCTTGCGGGGGTGATCAACGGATCTGGCTCCGTGCTGTACTACATGTCCCTGGCCTACCTGCCCGCCTCTCTGGGACAAATGCTGTATTCGCTCTACCCATTCTTCCTTGCCATCTGGCTGTTGCTTGACCGGCATCCGATCGGCCGCGTCACCCTCCTGCGCATCGGGCTCGCCACCCTGGCCGTTCTCCTGCTCATCGGCGGGACCGGCAGCGCCGTGGACATGCGCGGCGTGCTGCTCATGCTGGGCGGATCGTTAATGTATGCCCTGCACCTGCCGATCAACCAGCGCGTGCTGTATGATGTGCCCGCCCCGACCGTGACCTTATACACATTGCTGGCGATGAGCGCTGTGGTGGTTCCCGCCTACTTCATCTTCGATGGCGGCGCGACCGGTGCCACGATCGCCTGGACACCCATCCTCGGCCTGACCTTCGTGACCTTCTTTTCGCGGCTGGCGCTCTTCCTTGGGGTGAAACATGCCGGCGGCATGCAAACCGCCCTGCTTGGGTTGAGCGAACTGCTGGTGGCGATCACCTTCGGGCACATCCTGCTCGATGAGCGCCTGACCGTAGTGCAGTGGATCGGCGCAGGCCTGCTCGCGCTCAGCCTGCTGACGGTTCGCAACGACCCGGGCCCGACTCCCCGTCGAGGCGATGGAGGCGGGTGGCTGAGCTGGCTGCGACCGAAAGACCTGCCGCCCAACATTCCCTGGGGTCCGCACGA
>CAYNQA010000059.1:0-2326 GCA_964399225.1 uncultured Anaerolineaceae bacterium | reverse complement strand
TTTTTTATTTTTCGTCTTCGTACACATAACCTGTGCCGCGCACGCTCGAGATGCGGTTCATCAAATTGGGGAAGGCTGAGAGCTTGTGGCGTAAGCGGCTCACCAGCGGACGAAGCACCTCGGGCGCCTCTTGTTGCGAGGTGTCGTAACCCTGCACAAGCAGGACAAGCTCGCGATGTGAATAGACCCGCCCCGGGTTCTCGAGCAGGACGCGCAGTAAACGTCCCTCGGCCGGCGTGAGGTGGACTTCGCGGCTTTTCTGGCGCACCACGCGCCGCGAAAGATCCACCAGCATGCCATCCTTGAACCTGTATTCCTTTACGGCGGCATCTGAATCCAATTCTTCAGCTTCGCTGCGGACCTTTACGCGGGCGGAGCGGCGCGCGAGACCTTTTTTCACACTGGCGAGGATCTGCGGTGGCAGGGCTGGTTTGAGCAGGTAATCGTGGATGCGCAAACGCAAGGCTTGCACCGCTGTTTCGATGGAGCCGTGTGCCGTGAGCAGGATCACCTCAGTTTCGGGCGAGACCTGGTTGATGACTTGAATGACCTCCAACCCGTCCATGCCGGGCATGCGCAGGTCCACGATCATCAGGTCGACCGGGTGGGTGCGCACAAATTCGACTGCGGCCTGACCGTTCGGCGCGGAGGATACGGTGTAGCCCTCCAGGCGCAGAATATCGGAGAGGGATTGGCGGGCAACCGGTTCATCGTCCACGACCAGAATGACTGGTTTCATGCAGCGCCTCCAAAGGGAAGAAATACACGGAAACACGCGCCGGGCCGGTTGGAAGTGACCAGTTCGAGCGTCCCGCCGTGAGCCGTGACGATATTGTAACTCACCGTCAGCCCGAGGCCGGTCCCGCCCGATTTGGTGCTGACGAACGGCTCGAAGATGCGACCCGCGGAGGCCTCTGAAACGCCGGGGCCGGAATCGTGCACCAGCACTTCGAGGCCTTTGCGCACGGCGCGCGCAGTGACGGCCAGTTCTCCGCCATCGGGCATCGCATCGTAGGCGTTCAAGACAAGATTGATGAAGACCTGCTGGATCTGACTCGGCACCACGTTGATCTCGGGCAGGGTCGAGGCGAAGTTGCGCTTGACGGTGATGCGCCGCTCCTCGAGTTGTTTGCCCATCAGGGTGAGCACGTGCGAAAGCAGCACCGCCACATTGACCGTCTGCGGCGAAATGGAATTGGGCCGGTAGAAATCAAGCATGCGCTGGACGGTGTTCTGCAAGCGGTCCAATTCACTGCGCGCCAGCTCGAAATATTCCTGGCGTTTGGCGGCGGGCAGGTCTTCACGGCCGGCGAGGTGGATGCAGTTTTGCACAGACTGCAACGGGTTGTTGATCTCATGCGCGATCGAAGCGGTAAGGCGCCCGGCGGCGGCCATCTTTTCGGCTTGCAGCAAGGCCTGCTGCGACTCTTCGACGCGGTGCACGTAATCGCGCAATTCGGAATACAGGCGCGCATTCTCCAACGCGATGGCGGCCTGGCGCGCGAGGATCTGGAACATTTCGAGGTCGGCTTCACCGAAGGGCGCGGCGTTCGAATCGCGCGCGGCATAAAGCAGATGACGCACGGCCAGGCGGGTGACCGGCAGGAACATGGACGCCCCCAGCCCGCGCCGCGTCAACTCGGACTGTTGGGCGGGGTCGCCCGGCCCGGTGGCGTTCACCGCCAGCGAGGATTCCAACCCGCGCACAACGGAGGCGAAGTCGCAGAGCTGGTCCGGCTCTTCTTCCAGCAGGGTCACGCCGCGCGCGGCCATCATGATGAATTCGTTGCGGGTCGGGTCGAAGCGATAGAGCGCGGCATGCGTGCAGTGCAGGTGGTCCACCACCGCTTCGAGGATGAGCTCCACCAACGGATCGGTCTGCGTTTCGGAGAACAACCGCTCGGTGACATTGAACAGCGGGCGGAGAGTCTGAATGCGCACGGCGTCGCGCTTGTTCTGGTTGTCGGCCAGCGCCTGCCGCACAGACGAGACCAGTTCCTCGCTGTGTTCGAACGGCTTGAGGAGCAAACCATCCACCCCCTGGCGCAGGGCGCGGATGGCCGTTTCGACGGTGCCGAAGCCGGTCATCACCAGCACGGCCAGGTCGGGCTGGATGTGGCGCGCGCGGCGGATCATCTCGAAGCCGTCCATCTCGGGCATGCGGATGTCCACGAGCAGCAGGTCCACTGCGCGCTGCTGCAATTCTTCGATGGCTTTGTGCGGTTCGGTGAAGGGCAGCACATCAAAGCCCGCGCGCTTGAGCAGGCGGTGCGTGAGCAGGGCAATGCCGGGTTCGTCATCGAGGACGAGGATGGTGGGAGAGGTC
>CAYNQA010000058.1:0-13019 GCA_964399225.1 uncultured Anaerolineaceae bacterium | reverse complement strand
TTGAGGTCGCGCAGAAAGGCGGGGAAACTCCACCACTGGTTTTCGGGGATGGCCTCGATGAATTTGAACAAGACCTGACGTGTCTCACGCGGGTTGTTCTCCCATTCGCCCTCGCAGATCAAGCCGGGCAGGAGGCGCAGCTCATCGAACGTCGCGGATGATTTCCACGCGTCCACCAGGATGGACATCGCATCGGCGCGGGGGGCTTCGAGGAAGCGTTTCACCGCATCGGGTTGAAGCGCGTTTTTCTTAAGCAGTTTGGCGGTATGAAGGATGGATGTGAGCCGTAGGTCGGATTGCCAATCCGACCTACCCATGCGCAGAGCCGCAAGCAGTGTGGTCGCGTCATCGAGGATACGGTCGCTGGCAGGAGTCTCGTGCGCCTTTTCGATCGGTGTTGCGGGGCGGCCTAACACTTCCCCTGAATTTTCTTTGCCTATGCCGGCCCCCGTTTGCTGGGGCGCACGGACTTCGCGGTTAATGATTGAAAGCAAATCATCGGGAATATAGGCAAATTCCTGCGCGCCTTTCTCGGTGTCGAAAAAGGCTTTCGCGAGAATGCCGCGGTAAAAAAGGATCTCGGTTACAGAGGCGGGTTTGCGGTGCGGCTGTTCACGGTCACGTTTACCGGGGCCCATCTCGCGGACCTGACCAAAGCGGCGGGAGAATTCTGCCCAGGGAATGCGTCCTTTTGCGGCGAGCAATGCGTCCAGGGCGGGGCGGGCTTCGTTCGGAAGAACCTCAAGGGTTTCGCGGGCCAGTTCTGGGTCCAGAAGGGAAGCGGTGAGTTCCTCCACGGCCGGGTCGTGGGCACGGGATTCAAGTTCGAGCCCCCATAATTCAGCCACGATGCGAAGATGTCCAATGTCGTGTGGGTGGAGGCATGCGAGCAGGTCGGGCATGGGGTTAGTATACATTCAGGTACACAAGTAAACAAGTACACACGTAGACAGGCCGCAGACCATACGCCTGTGTACGTGTGTACCCATGTACGTGTATACGTGTGTACCTTACCCGCGAACGACTTTCAACGCGCCCGGCAACACCTCGAATGAAACATTGCGCACATCGGAGCCGAAGCTGGTGAACACTTCGCCGTCGGCATGAATGTAGAGCGGATGGTCGGATCGCATGGTGAGTTTCTTGAAGTTGCCGAGTTGGGTTTGCTTGAAGCGCAGGTGTGTGCCATTCATGAATTCGGGCACGAGACGGAACATCATGGCGCGCGATACTTTGCGCACGTTGAGGAATTGCAGCACGCCATCGTCAACTTTTGAATCGGGCGAGATCATGAATCCGCCGCCCTCGCGCGGCCCGTTGCAAACCGTGGTCATCAACACGGTATCGTCCCACGTTTCGCTTTCGGTCTGGAATGTCACCTTGGCCGGGTTGTGGTTGAGGATGATGGTTTGAATGACGGCGGTGAGATACATGAGGAAGCCCTTGACGATGGGCAGTTTGTGCGAGCGGATGGTGACCACCGCGTCGAAGCCCGCGCCAACCGTGTTGTCGAAAAATTCCTTGCGGCCGCTGTGTTCGTCGGTCAACACGCCGATGTCGATGGCTTCCACTTTTTCGCTCTTCAGTGCATGGACAAGCGCATGGTCGGATTTTTTAGGGACGCCCAGCGCGTGGGCGAAGTCGTTGCCCGAACCGATCGGGACCACGCCCAGAACGGGTCGCTTCCTCTCGGGCACCTGCATCAGGCCGTTCACCACCTCGTGGGCGGTCCCGTCACCGCCGAGGGCAATGACCAAGTCATATCCCTCCTCCGCGGCCTGACGTGCGAGCTCGATGGCGTGGGTCGGGTAGACGGTGCCGCTCCACGAAATTTCGCCCTGAAATTCCTGCACGATCGGGCGCAGGTCGTTGGCGGCCTTCCAGGCACGACCCATATCTGCCATGGGATTGAGGATCAATTTCACTTTGCGGGGCATGGGATTCTCCAATTTGGATTTGCAGATGATAACCCCATACAGTGCCGCAAGGTTTGAGCATCATTCATTGGTTTGCGGGAAGGATGGGGAAGAGAGCGGACCGGTGTTGATACGAGCCACGGCAAATGTGCCGCGTTGGTGCCGTTTGGCGCGATAGAGAGCCTCGTCGGCGGCGCGCAGCAATTCGGGAGCGGAACGTCCGTGCGCGGGATAGATGGCGATACCGCCCGAGATGCCGAGGCGGATCTTGGTCCCGTCAGGAGCAGTGAAGAAGAAGCGCTTCACTTTTTCAGTGATCTTGTCGGTGACGAGCAGGGCGGATGGCAGGTTGGTCTGGCTCATGATGAGGGTCAACTCGTCGCCGCCGTAGCGGGCGAGGAAGTCGGTGGAGCGCAATCCCTGCCCCATGTAATTGAAAAAGACACGCAACACCTGATCGCCGAGCGAATGTCCGTAGGTGTCGTTGACATGTTTGAAGCCATCCAGGTCCATCATGACGAGACCAAAAGGTTTTTCGGTGCGGCGGGCATTGACGATCTCAAGGTTCAGGCGTTCATCCAGGGCGCGGCGGTTGGGCAGGCCGGTCACGGTGTCACTGTATGCCTTGCGGCTGATCATCTGGTGCAGGGTGGCGTTGGATATGGCGATCGCGGCCTGATCGGCCAGCAGGTCGAGCAGTCTCTTCTCCGCTTCGGTGAAGCCGCCAGTGGTAAGGCGCGAAAGATTCATCACTCCCACCACCATGTCATTCACTTTGAGCGGGATGCCGATAATGGAGCCTTCCCATTCGCGCGGCGCCGAGTGGTAGAGCGGATCCTCACGCATATTTTCCACTACGATGGTCTTTCCCTGCCGTGCGACGGTGTAGGTAATGCCATTCTTGCGAGGGGTGCCGATGATGCTCGAACTGCCATCCGCTTGCAGGGCTGCGCCGAACTCGAGTGTGTCGTTGCGATACAGAAAGATGTGCACAGCAAACGCGTTGACCACCAGTTGAATCGCCTCTTTTGCAATGGCTTCCAGCACGGTGGACATGTCGAGGCTGGATGTGAGGTTCGTGCTTAGCTTGCGCAGGGTTTCGAGCTCGGCCGTTTGTTGTTTTAGTAAGGTCAATAATGCCTGGCTCGAAACGAGACTGGACGCCAGAGAACGCGAGATCTCCCCCGTTTCATGATTCGATGGGCTGGTCTTCTCCACCGCCGATAGCAGGATCTTGAGCAAGGCAAGAAGCTCCCTGCGATCATTTTCCTCTGTGACGCTTTTTTCGAGAAGATCGCGGGCTTCATTCAGGATTTCGTGAACTGTGGTGCTCATTTTGAACTTGTTTGTAACATTAGTATTTCGTGCAGACTATTGCAAAATGGTTCTAAAACCATCCCTGCTTTTTGTAGCCATCCAGCCATTTTGCTGTATAGCCGCCGATCATTTCATTCAATTCCCGCACCATGGGAGCGAACTTTTTTACCAATAAGTCTCGCACGGCTGGCGGCATGTCCGATTCGGCGGACGCGTTCACTTTGCGACGAAGCAGCCCAGACGGGGGTTGGAAGGATGCGTCTACGCCAAGAAATTGGTACACGTTGCGGACGAGCGATTCTGGATCCTCTTCGATCTGATCCTGGAACAGGATGAACATCTTCTCTTGATGATAGTATGTCATCCAGCGCTTCAAGGTGCCGAGGTAGTCGCCTGTTAAGTTTTGCGAGAGAGTCCCGGCCCGGCGTTCGATCTCGGCAAGCGCGTCCTCGTTGACCATCAAGCCGCGTCGACCCATCCCAAAGCGGATCTGGGACCATGCGCGTTCCACCGGGTCGCGCAGTGTGTAGAGCAGCTTTACGTTCGGCAGGAGGCTGTGAACGTGCTTGACATCTTCATCATCCAACAGGCAGTAGGCTGGTGTGATCTCCCCTCGCACCATGCCAGCATGACCTTCGAAGAGCGAAAGATACCAGGGATCGTTGACCCGGCTGAAGTGGTAACGCAGCAGCCAGGGGATTTCTGAAAACTTATTCCGCCCCGTCATAAGATAGTAGATGTCGGTGCCCAAAACGCGCCACCACTTCCTGCCGCTGCGGTCGAAGCGAAACATGCGCGTTGCCAGATGCTCGTGCTGCAAGTGACGGGCGGTTGGATATTTCCCCGGACGATCGAAAAAATGCAGTTCTTTGCGCGGGGGCATCCATATCTGCGGATGCGCGCGCAGGATGGTCCATAACCAAGTGGTGCCTGCACGCGGCGCCCCAATGCCCAGAAAGTCGGGAGTTGCTGTTTCGCTCATGGGGGTTATTATACAGCAGGCATTTCCACGTGATTTCCGTTTTGGAAAGTGGGAACCGGTGAAATTCTCTTCCCAAGCTATATCTTGCGGGGTATCATTGCGCCTATCCCCTTTTGAAAACCCCAAGTGGAAAGGCGCACTTTTCATGGCCAGTCCTGCATTGACTGAGTTGCTCGCCAGTTACGTCCCGCAATTGATCCGTAAGCGTGTCGTGGCGGATCCTTCCCCCATTAATGCCCCGGTCGCCGAAAACTTCCATGCGGCTGTCCTGTTTGCCGATATCTCCGGCTTCACGATGCTCACCGAGCACCTGGCAGAACAAGGTCCCACCGGCGTGGAGGCATTGGCGCGCATCCTAAATCAATACTTCGGCCAGTTGATCGACATCATCCACGAATACGGCGGCGATATTGTGAAATTTGCGGGAGATGCCGTGCTTGCGCTCTGGCCCTGCGAAACTGAAGCCGATGCGCACATGTGGACTTTACGTGCCGCGGAATGTGCCATCAAGATTCGTGAACGGCTGGTGAATTACAAGATCGAAAATTCCACACTCTATCTCAAACTTGCCATCAGCACCGGCGAGATCGGGCAGGTGCATGTGGGCGGTGTGTTCAACCGCTGGGAGTTTCTGCTCACCGGTGCGCCGTTGGTGGAGTTGGGCATCTCCAACCGCCTGGCGCAGGCCGGCGATATCCTGCTCGCGCCATCCTCCTGGAAGCTGATCCGCTCGGATTGCAAAGCCTCTCCGTCTGAATTCGAAATGCAGAATGTGATCGCGCAGGCCGGCCTGCTCGATTCGCTGACCCGCACTACCGGCTTGCCGGCCCACTCTGCCCGCGTCGACATCCCCGATGCGGCTCAGTCTTCGCTGAGGGCTTACATCCCCGGGGCGATCATCAACCGCCTCACGGCCGGACAGGTAAGCTGGATCGCCGAACTGCGCCGCGTGACCGTGTTGTTCATCAACCTGCCTGATGTGAACCAGCAGACCGCACTGGCAGCTTCGCAGGAGATCGCACGTCTGGTGCAGAACTCGGTCTATCGTTATGAGGGGAGCATCAATAAGATCAATGTAGACGATAAGGGCATTACCATCGTGGCCGCGCTTGGCCTGCCGCCCTTCGCACATGAAGATGACCCCACCCGCGGTGTGCAGGCCGCGCTGATGATCCGTAAGGAGCTGAGCGCCCTGAATGTGCGCAGTACGATCGGCATTACCACCGGGCGCATCTTCTGCGGCTCGATCGGTAACAATGTCCGCCGCGAGTACACCATCATCGGTAACCCGGTCAACATGTCGGCGCGGTTGATGACTGCGGCTGCCAACATGACTGAATTGTTGGAAAAGGCCGGTGTGCCGATCTTGTGTGACCGAGCAACGTACGACAGCGCCCGGGATGCGATCGAGTTCGATACGCTCGCCCCGCAACTGGTCAAAGGAAAGAACGAGCCGGTGGAAGTTTTCCACCCGGTCGAGCACAAGCGCAGCGTCATCCGTCCCCAGGCCGAATTGATCGGCCGCCAGGAGGAGAAGGCCATCATCGCCAATGCCCTGCAAGAATGGCGGCGCGGAACGCCGTTGCAGGCGCTCATCCTGCATGGCGAGGCGGGTATCGGCAAATCGCGCCTCACCGAGGATCTGCTCCGCCAGGCTCAATCGCTGGATGCAAATATCCTGAAAGGCGCCGGCGATTCTATCGAGAAGAACAACCCGTATTTTGCCTGGCGGTCTATTTTCCATAAACTATTCGATATCGAAGATATCGGCGAGAAGCCGTCCTTATCCGACGCGGACCACATCGAGATCCTGGAAAAGGTGGCTGCGAAATTGAATGCCATCGATCCCGACCTGATCCGCTATGCCCCCTTGCTGGATGTTATTCTGCCCGCGCCCCTGCCTGAGAACGAATTCACCCTTGCAATGAGCGGCGAGATCCGTGGCGGTAACATCCGCGAGTTGATGGTGCGCTTGCTGGAAAATGAAGCGCGCCAAAACCCTCTGCTGATCGTGATCGAGGATCTGCACTGGCTGGACTCGGCATCCTGGGCGGTGTTGGGTGATGTGTTCCAGCAGGTGCAACCGCTCCTGCTTTTTCTGAATACACGTCCATTCACGAGCGGCGTACCGGCTGAGTTTAAGCAGATCGCTGATGCAAAGGGAACCAAGTTCATCAAGCTCGACGCGATGATGCTCGATGACGTGGAAGCGCTGGTCTGCCAGCGGCTGGGGGTCAAATCCATTCCGCCCCAGATCGCAAAGATGGTGCGCGAGAAGTCGGAAGGGCATCCTTTCTTTGCCGAAGAACTGGCCTACGCCCTGCGCGATACCGGCGTATTGCTGATCAAGAATCAGGAATGCCAGCTTGCAGACAAATACCTGCATATCGAAGAGATCACCCTGCCTGAAACACTGCAGGCAGCCATCACCAATCGCATAGACAGCCTTAATCCATCGCAGCAACTGACCTTGAAAGTTGCAAGCGTGATCGGGCGCATCTTCGCCTTTCGTATGTTGCAGGCGGTTCACCCGATTGAGGCCGATAAATCTGCATTGTCGGAATACCTCGAAACATTGACGCGCATGAGCCTGACCCTGGTCGAATCGGAGGCTCCCGATCTGGCCTATATCTTCAAGCATGCTGTCACGCAGGAAGTGGCCTACAACCTGATGCTTTACTCGCAGCGCCGCCAACTGCATCAGGCTGTGGCGGAATGGCTCGAGCGTAGTTATGAGCGAGACTTGACACCGTATTATCCTTTGCTGGCATATCACTGGTCTCAGGCGGCCAGTAACCCGGAACCTTCCATGGCAGCCCGCGTGTTGGCCAAGGCGGTCGAGTATCTTGAAAAAGCCGGTGACCAGGCGCTGAACAACTATGCCAATGCAGAGGCGGTTCAATTCTTCCAGCAACTAAATGACCTGAAGGAGCGCATCCAGCCTTCAAGCCTGCAATTGGGACAGTGGCACCGGAAACTGGCCGATGCCTATCTGGGTCTCGGACAATTGGACGAGGCCAAAAAACACATGCTGATCGCCCTTGATATCTTTGGCCTGCCTTTGCCGAAGTCTGAATTTGGCCAGATCGGAACCTTGCTCTCCCAGGTGGGGCGCCAGGCCTTCCACCGCGTGCGGCCGAATCGCATCACCGCACGGAAGTTGACCGATGAACAAAAGGCGATCCGCCAGGAACTGATCACACTCTGCCAGCAATTATCGGTGGTGCAATTCCTCAACGGCGACCCGAACCCACTGCCGATGATGATCGCTGTCACCGCAGGTGTGAACTATGCCGAGACATTGGGCGAATCCGCCGAACTGGGGAACGCCTATGCCCAGTTGGCGGCCGTGGCCGGGTTTGTCCCGCTCCGCTCCGAGGTGGACCACTACAAAAAAGCCTGGCGTGTCCTGGCTGAGAAATTCAACCACCCGGCTTACTTTGTATCCAGCGCCATTGGCGTAGCCGCCGTGGATAGCGGCCTTGGCTTGTGGGATGGGATCACCCCGGACCTTGAAAAGGCCATCACCATCTGCGAATCGCTCGGCAATAACCGCCAAACGGGCGAGGCACTGGCCTTCCTCACTTGCAACGCCTCCATCAAGGGTGACGTGAATGCCACCCTTGCCTATAATGCCCGCCTCGATGAGTCCGCTCGCCGCCGCCAAAACCCGGTCCAGATCGTGTGGGTGAAGCAACTCGAAAGCTACATCCGCGTGCGGCAGGGCGAATGGGAACATGCCGTTACCCTGGCCGAGGAGGCAATCGCCATCATGGAGTCCGGCCTGACCGCTGAGATCTCCGACTACGTGGTGCGTGCAGTCCGGGCCAATGCACATTGGCACATGGGCCGCCATGAGGAAGCCTGGGCCGCGGTGAAAAAGCTGCTCGATAAACTTGCCAAAGCCTCCGTGGTTGATTACTCCATTTACATGACCCATTCCCAGATCACCGAAGTGTTGATCCGTGCCCTCGAGCGCGCCCGCACACAAGGCGTGTCTAAGCTGGAGCAGGCGGAAGTGGAAAAATACGCACGTCAGCAAGTGGCCATTCTCAAAAAGTACTCGGCCATCTTCCCGATCGGCGAGCCTGCGTTGCACCTGATGAATGGCGCCTTGTCCTGGTATCGAAATGATCCTGAGAAGGCCAACAAAGCATGGCAGGCGGCCGCCGAAAAATCCCATGCCTACCCGATGCATTACGAGGAAGGGATGGCCCACCTGCTCCTCGCCCAAAACAACAAAATCGATGCCCCCCAGCGTCACGAACACATGGAGAAAGCTGCCAAGGCTTTCGAGCGCGGCGGATATGCGCGCTCGGCTGAATTGGCACGAAGCCTCTAACTGACCCTGGAGCCGAAAGGCAGGAGATGAATAACAACGCGCATAGATTTGCGTCTTACATTCCCGGCCCGCGTCCACATGGACTGTTGGGTTGGCGCGCCGACCTGATCGAGTTCGCCCTCGATTCGGTCGGTTTTCTTTCGCGCCTGCACCGCGACTTTGGGTCCATTGCCCGCGTCGGCCAGGGACGTATGGCGGCCACCTTCACCTTCCATCCCGACCTCACACGGCAGATCCTCAGCAATCCATCCCTGTTCTACAGTTTCGAACTCGAAGACATCCCCTTCCCGTTCAGCGACATCGAATCGTTGCGTAGCCTCACCACCGCGCTCGCCATGATGAACGGCGAACAGCATCGTATCCAACGCCGCTTGATGGCGCCTGCCTTTCACGTGTCACGCCTGCAGCTCTACGTGAACGAGATCGTGGACATCACCGAAACATTCTTTGCCGCATGGAAACCCGGTGCCGTTCTCGACCTCTACAGCCAGATGGACCTCTTCACTGTCTGGTTGGCGATGAAGCTCTTCCTCGGCATGGACCCGACGAACGAAAGCCGTCATTTCGCAGACCTGTTCGAGCGCGTCTTGAAATTGCTGTTTTCCCCGGGCGTCTTTCTCATGCCCTATGATCTGCCGGGCATGCCTTATCGCCGCCTGATCCGCGAGGGCACACGCCTCGAAAGCGACCTGAAAGCCCTGATCCGGCGCCGGCGTGAACGCGGGCTGGATGGCAACGATATGCTCTCGATGTTCCTGCAAACGCACGACGAGGACGGCAACCTGATGACTGACAACGAGATCGTCGGGCAGACCGTGGCTGTCTTCCGCGGCGGATCGAAAACCTCCGCCTCCACCTTGACGTGGACCTGGTTCCTGCTCGCCCAGCATCCCCGCCTGCTAGCCGACCTGCTCGACGAGCTGGACTCCACGCTGCATGGCGCTCCGCCCACCTTCGAACAGATGACGCGCGGACTGCCCCTGCTCGATGCGGTGATCAAAGAGTCGATGCGGCTGATCCCCCCCGTGGTGTGGGGGACGCGTTACAGCATCGAGCCGTTCGAGCTGGGCGGTTATCAACATGAAAAGGGCAGTCTGGTCATCTACAGTTCGCATGTGACACATCGCATGCCTGCGCTGTATCCCCAGCCGAATCGTTTCATCCCCTCGCGCTGGTCGGACATCCGCCCCTCGCCGTATGAATATTTCCCCTTCTCGGCGGGACCGCGTCGCTGCCTCGGCGCGGAGTTTGCCATGATCGAAATGAAGATCGTGCTGGCCATCATGCTCCAACGGTTTCGCTTGAGCATCCTGCCCGGCCAGACCATTGACCGTGTAGGCATCACCGGCTCTCTGCCGAGGCGCGGCATCAAGGTGCGCGTGGAGAAACAGGACCGCGCATTCGATATCACGCCCGTGCGCGGGACGATTCACAGATTGGTGGAATTACCGGGGGGACAATTTCAACACAAAGTCACAAAGACGCGGAGTCATCAAGTTTTATAAACACCCGTGTCTGATATGAAAATAGAGAAAGGCGAACCACGGAGTCACGGAGAATTAAAACTCTGTGTCTCTGTGTCTCCGTGGTTCAATTTTCATCTTTCGGGGTGAAATCCTTTCATGGATACTTTGTGTTTTTGTGTCTTCGTTTCAGGATTGAATTACAGCTTCTTCAGCACGAAATTGAAATACACACGCTCGCCGGGTTTGGGTGTTGTCCCCTCGGCGAGTTGATGTTTGGTGCCCGCGAATTTGAGGAAGGGGCCGTGCAGGAACTTCGGCACGTAACGGTCGATCAATTCGAGACGTTTCTTCTGATCGAGCGCGAGGGCGGCGCGTGCGTTGGGGGTAATGTCTTCCTCCAAAATCACGTCGAACCCCGCCGCGCGGATCTGTGCGCGCCAAGTCTCCACCTGTTCGAGGTAACGCATGTCGGCGTAGAGGAAGGTGCCGCCCGGTTTGAGCACACGATGGACACTGCGCAGGAACCCTTCTACGTTGGGGTAGTACAGCGAAGACTCGACGTTGAGCACAATGTCAAAGCTGGCGTCAGGGAAGTGCAAGGTCTCCGCGTCGCCGTGGACGAAGGAGAGGCCGGGGATGTCTGCGAAGTGGCGTTTGCAAAAGCGCACCGCACGGGTCGAGAGGTCGAGGCCGGTCAACGAATGCGGACGGAAGGTGCGCATCACGTAGGATGCACCCCCTCCGCGACCGGAACCCACTTCGAGGGCGTCCCGACCGCTCCAGTCGGCAGCCTGAGCGATGTGGTGGTAGAGTTGAATCTGATAGCGGAGCTTTTCGTCATGCCCAGAGAGAGGGATTGGCGGGGCAGACGTGTCGAGATCGATGTATCCGTAGTTCATCAAAACGACGTGCACGTCGGTATCGTAATGCGTGACGAGGTCGTAGAACCAGCGTGTGATGGTTTTGGTGGTGTTGGGAAAAAAGATGTGCGTCCAGTTTGCGGGCATGGCTCCTCCGAGTGGACGCGATTATACAGCAGAGGTTTAATCGTTCAACAGCCATGTATCGAAGAATTCGATCAACCTGCGTTTGTAGCGGCGCGGGTTGTCGAGGAACATTTGCAGATGCGGAACATTTTCCTCGGCCCACAAAATTTTTGGTTCGCCCGCCGCATCGAAGAGACGCTGGCCCGAATCGGGCGGGGTGACGGTGTCGGCAAGCCCCTGCACGATAAAGACCGGGCGCGGGCTGATGCGTGCAATGTCCGCGAGTGGGTTGATATCTTGAATACGGACACCGGTCTCGAGTTGCGCGAGGATCTTCGCCAGCGGGTTGAGCAACGGATAGGGGAGCAGGTAATCCAGTTCATCGTCGAGCGAGGCGAAGGGACTGTCCACGAAGATAGCCTCGATCTGCGGATACTCCGCCGCGGCGCGGATGATCGTCACTGCGCCCATCGAGCCGCCCCACGCGCCTATGTGCCGGACCCCGGGTTGGGTGAGGGCGTAGCCGAGCGCGGACTGCACGTCGAGTACTTCGAGGTAGCCGATGGTGGAGAGCGTGCCTTCGCTTTCGCCGTGGGCGCGCGCATCCCAAGCCAGCACGCCGTAGCCGGTGCGCGCCAGCATTTCGGAGACCCACTCGGGACGGTAATCGCCAAATCCGTGTGCGAGCAGGATCACGGCGCCATTGCGCGGCGGCGTGTACCACGCGGCGAGACGGATGCCGTCTGCGGTGACGAGTTGGACTTCTTCGTAGGGGATGTCGAATTTGCGCAGGGTGTTTCCCTGCGGCACGATGCGCTCCGGGCGAAGGATGTGGTTCACTTCGATGGCGCAAACCGTAATGAGGAGGATGGAAATGAGCGCCAAACCCTTTGCGATGTTTTTCAATAACGAACGCACATTTTGCATGGAAAAATTATAGCCCGCGCAATGGCGGGCTACGAAGATTTTACCAGGAAGTTTACAAGATGTAATGTTATTGCTGTGTTTCGTTCTGTGAAGGTTCTCCGAAGATACTCTTAATGATGTCTTCTTGTTCTTTCCACTTTTCATCCAGATCTTCCTGGGTGGGCATGCTGCCAAATTTTTCGATTACCATCAACCAGAATTTTCCCTGCTCGCCTCCCGGTTTAAAATCCATAAAGGAATTTTCGATCTGGTCGTATTGAGGGCGAAACAAAGACCGGATAAAAATCGCGGGCATTCCCGCAAACAGGAACAAGAGGCCGATGAGATCCGCTGTTGTGTCTACAAGGGTTTTTGTAAAGTAAAACAGACAAATCACCGCGACGATCAGGAGTAAGACAATATACAAGCTTCGTTCCAGATTTCGCAGCCGCACCGTTTTTTGATCTAACTCTGCTTTGGCGGCAAGGTAATTTACATACGCCGGGTGATTTTGAACGATTGCTTGAATAAAACTTTGCATCCAAACTGCGTTTAGGCACTTTTCACACTGCTCGAGTTCTACAGGTGTGAGTTGCGCCTTGCACTTTTCCGAGATGTTTTCCAGTTTGCGCCACAATAAAATAATATTTTCTTTTTCGGTTGCATCCTCATATTCTGACGGGATTATGTTCATTCCGTTGAGTTGGTTCATCAGAATTTGACTTCTTACCAAAACTTGTTGCGGAACCGAGGTTGAATCTCGTAAGAGAACATCCGACTCGCTTGCGGCAAATCGAAGCAGGTTTTTACGGCTCGTTTCCAACATCTCCCGTTCACGTTCCTCTATTGCTTGCCTCTTACCAATGCTTATCATCTGATTGCGTTCTGCAAGTTGCTGAACAAGGAGTGGAAGGAAATTTGGATCCATGGTTTCTCTGCGTGGAAGTGAGTAACAAAGGTGGCAGTGTCAGGCCAGCGGCAGGTTGTAATTGACTCCCGTCATCTCGTCATGCAAGCGGACGGCCTCTGTGGGAGAGTAACCCGCCCCGACCTGTTCGATGAATTTGCACACGCTGAAGTTACGAGATTGATACTCGTATTCTT
>CAYNQA010000057.1:0-13023 GCA_964399225.1 uncultured Anaerolineaceae bacterium | reverse complement strand
TATATGAAGATCGGCGGCTTCGACCTTGAGATGGTCCGCAATCAGGATGATGAACTGAGCTACCGCCTGACGAAGAACGGCGGAAAGATCGTGTGCAGTCCGCTCATTCGTAGTGAATACTTCAGCCGCTCCACACTCAGCACGTTGTGGACGCAATACTATCAATACGGATTCTACAAAGTCCGTGTGCTGCAGAAGCATCCGCTCCAAATGCGTCCGCGACAATTCGTCCCGTTTGCGTTTGTGGCCGCGCTGATCGTGTCGGTTATTCTTGCGTTGTCATCTTTTTCCTTGCCGTTTTCTTCTTTCCTGCTTCCGCTCTCATTCTTCATTCCTTCGTTCTACATCCTCGCCAATCTCTTTGCATCCCTCTACACTGCCGCCACACGCGGGTGGAAATATCTGCCCTTGCTCCCGCTCGTCTTTGCCATTTTGCATCTCAGTTACGGACTCGGTTTTCTGGTGGGACTCTTCAAATTCCGCAGTCGTTGGAATGATCGTGAAGGAAAGGTCCCGCGTTTCGATGTCCCATCCCGATGACCTTTCGCGCTTACGCACCGAATACGAAGACCGCAAAAAACGCTTCGCGAATAGCGATGTCTATTCCTCGTTCAACGCCGCGAACCTGTTCACCGTCCAGCAGCGTCAACGCGACATTCTCGCCAGCCTGAAACGCGCGGGCGTGACCGGCCTCGCAGACAAACGAATCCTCGAGATGGGATGCGGCGATGGGGGAGTGCTGGCCGAATTCCTGACGTTCGGCGCGCGCCCGCAGAATCTCTTCGGCGTGGACATCCTCCCCGACCGCCTCGCCTCCGCCCGCGGACTTCTGAGCGGCTCCCCCCTCGCCAACGCCGACGGCAGCCATCTGCCTTTCCCCTCCGCCTCCTTCGACATCGTCATGCAATTCACGGCGCTCTCCTCCATTTTGGATGCCGACCTGCGCCGCGCCATCTGCCGTGACATGCTGCGCGTCCTGCGTCCCTCCGGGCTGATCCTGTGGTACGATTTTTGGCTCAACCCCACCAACCCGCAGACGCATGGTATCCGTCCGGCGGAAATTCGGGAATTATTTCCCGCTTGTTCCTTCTCATTCCGTAAAATCACTCTTGCGCCGCCTCTGGCGCGCAGGCTGGTTCCGTTGTCATGGCCGTTTGGCCTGATGCTCGAACGTCTCACCATTTTTAATTCTCATTATCTGGCGGTGATCCGCCCCCGTTAATTTGACATCATGGAAAATAATCAAACCATCCCAACTAATGTAGCATCCACCAACATTGCCCAGGAGCCGGGCTCATCCCGCCCTGTTTTCAATTTCTTCAAGCGCCTTTCGGATATTCTCATCTCGGGGCTTGGACTGCTTTTCCTAGCGCCATTCTTTGGGATCATTGCCATCCTGATCAAGCGCGAGGGCCCGGGGCCGATTTTTTACCGTGGTCCGCGTGCAGGTCGCTTCGGGCATGACTTTGGCATCCTTAAGTTTCGCACCATGGCAGAAACCGTTGAAAGCTATAACGGCCCGCGCATCACTGCGAAGGATGATAAACGCATCACACCCTTGGGTAAGTGGCTGCGCGATACGAAACTGAATGAACTGCCTCAATTGTGGAATGTGTTCGTTGGTGAGATGAGCCTTGTCGGCCCGCGCCCGGAGGATCCCGAGATCGCAAAGGCCTGGCCGGAAGATGCCCGCCGTGAGATCCTGTCCATTCGGCCGGGCATCACCAGCCCTGCCAGCATCTCCTACCGCGACGAAGAAGCCCGCCTTTCCGCTAACGATTTTATGACGCAATACCTGCACGAGATCCTGCCAGATAAACTGCGCCTGGATCGCCTCTATGTTCGTCATCGCTCCTTTTTCGGCGACATCGACGTTCTTTTCTGGACGGCCATTGCCCTGCTCCCCGCTGTTGAGAAACGCATCCCCGAAGGCCGCCTCTTTGCCGGTCCCTTCTATCAGATCATTCGCCGCAATGTGTTCTGGTTCCTTGTGGACCTTGTTGTTTCACTGGTTACGGTCTCGCTGGCTGCATTGATCTGGCGCATCTTCGACATCATCGACTGGGGCATGCTGCCCCTGTTTATTCTGGCCTTCTTCATGGCCTTCCTTTTCAGCGGAATGAACCTGCTGCTCGGCCTTGATCGTATCATCTGGTCACGGGCCAGCGCAGAAGAAGGGTTGGTGCTGTTGTTTTCAAACACCCTCTCCATGGCGATCGTGTTGGTGGTGAATGCGCTGCACGATTCCTGGTTCTCCTGGTTCCCATACCCATCTCTGCCAATGGAACTCATTCTATTGAGCGGCCTGCTGACCATGGTGGGCGGCCTCTTCTCGCGCTACCGCCTGCGACTCATCGTCGCCTTTGCCACACGCTGGCTCAATTGGCGCGGCGGGCACATCGTATTTGGCGAGCGCGTATTGATCCTGGGCGCGGGCGAGGGCGGGCAGATCGTCAATTGGTTGATGCGCCGTCCTGCCATCCGCACATCGTTCACCGTCATTGGCATGGTGGATGATGACCCCGCCAAACAAGGCATGCGCATTGACGGCTGTACCGTCCTTGGCAATACCACCGACATCCCCGCGCTCGTTAAAAAACACGATGTGGGTGTGATCCTGTTTGCCATAACCAATCTTTTGCCTGACGCACAGCAGCGGGCACTGCGTTTATGCGAAAGCACCGACGCGCGCCTGGTCTTTTTGAACGATATCCTTGGCACGGTGCACGGACGGTTGGCCGCGCCTGCTTCCGGGTAGCCATGCCCGCCGCATCCCCGGATCTCGAACTGGATTTTCTGCTCGCCTGCCTTGCCCATGGGCTGGATGAGTCGCGTCCATGGCCTCACCCGCTTCCCCATCTGGATGGGAGGCGGGTTCTTCGTCTCATGCAGGAGAATCGCGTATCCGGCCTGGTCCACGCGCTTGGCCCTCTTCCGTCAGATCTCCGGGAGCCGTTACGAATCGAGCGTTATCGCTGGCTCGCTCATGCAGAGGAGTCACGTGCGCGCGTTCAACGTGTGCTGAGCGCATTCACCGCCGCCGGGCTCGATGTGATCGTGCTCAAGGGCTGGGCGTACATTTACTCCATTTATGGCGGTGATATCAGCCGCCGCCTCTGTTCCGACGTGGACCTTCTGGTCCGTCCGCGCGATGCGGATGCGGCCGAAGAGGTCTTACGCTCGCTGGGTTGTACACCGGAACCGCCATTATGGCCGGGGTATGCGCAGCGTTTTCATAATGGGGAAATCTATTTTTTTGCCCCTCTCTCTGATTTGAAGCAGGATTCGTTTTCTGTCGGCTTGCATTGGGGATTGTTGCATGTGCCGTCGTATGATCCATCTCGCGTCGATGTGGATCAATTGTTTGTGCGCGCCCATCGTGTGAATGTGGCCGGGGTGGATGCCTTCGAGTTGGGGCTGGTCGACTCGATCGTTTACGCCTGCGCTCATCTTGGGTTGCATCACCGTTTCGAGACCGAACTCTTTCGTTTTTTTGACATTGCTGCCCTGATCCGCATGGCCGGCTCCGCATTGGATTGGGATGAGGTTGCCCAAACTGCCCTCGCATGGGATGTTCTCCTGCCGTTGCGCCGTATGCTGGGTAAAGTGAATGCTTTCTGGCCGGGCATCCTGCCCGCTTTTGGGTTGGATGGGCTGAATGAGCTGTCCCCTAGCCGCTGGGAACGTTTTGTAGATGGATGGATCGAGTGTACGCGCGACAGTGGGGCTTTTCGCTCCCTGCTCGCCTGGCTTACTTTCCCCGATTGGCGCCTTCGCCCGCTGATGGCCTTTCAAGAGCTTCTTCCCAGCCCGGGTTATTTACGGTTACGCTATGGCCCGCCCCCCTTCGATTTTTGGCCCTTTTTATACCTGATGCGCCTTGTACGCATCTTTGGCATAACTGGACAAAAGCCGCGCAATTAGGTGTCCAGTAGGCTGGTCATTTCATTTTTGAAACCCGAAATTCAGGCCTCTGGCCGATTCTCACGGTATAATCGTAAATACGTTGCAAAGGCTTTTTTTTAAGTTGGAGAGTTCTTTTTCATGGAATTAAGACGTTATGTAGCTATCGTTAAACGCTGGCTGTGGCTCGGGATCCTGGGCTTGGCTGCTGGTGCTGCCATTGGATACTTTAGCACCGCATACCAAACTCCGGTTTATCGGGCAACCACTCGCTTTGTCATTTTGCGTTCCGCCCAGTCGAATTTTGATTATGCCGCCTATCTCGATAGTCAGCAGTTGGTGCAAACGTATGTTCAATTGTTAACCACCAACTCTGTGCTGGCTGCAGCCTCTGCTGAATTGGGGTATGAAGTGCGCGGCGGACAAGCCAGTGCTTCCCAGGTGGATGATACGAATTTCGTTGTTCTGACCGTGGAAGATAACAATCCGCAGCACGCGGCAGATATCGCCAACGTGCTGGTCAGTGTCTTGATCGACCAAAACGAAGAGCTTCAGTCGATCCGATATCTCACTTCTGAGCAAAACCTTCAAGAGCAGTTGGACCAGGTCCTGAGTCAGATCACCACCCTCCAAACGCAGATCAATGAGATCTCCAGCGCTACTGTTGCCGATCAATTGATCCAGGTGCAGGCACAGATCGATCAATTGCAGACGCAGATCACCGATCTCGAAACCCAACTCGTCGATCTGAAGCGAAAATTACAGACCCCTGAACGCAAGGCAGAGATCGCTGAGAAGGAAGCAACACTGGAACAGCTCAAGCCGGTGCTTGCACTTTATCAGCAGGTGTATACCAACCTTGTGGTGCTTGGCAAGCCGGTTGAAAGTGCCGATGCCACATCCACCCGTCTCGAACAGTTGCGTACAACCCTGGAGTTGTACCAGCAAATTTATGTCAACTTGCTCAACAGCCTCGAAGCGGTCCGTTTGGCGCGCGCGCAAAACACCCCGAATGTAAGGCCGGTGGAACTCGCTACGCCGCCCTCGTGGGACAATTATGTCCGCCCGCGCCCCGAACAAACCACCATGCTTGCCGCCGCCATTGGCCTGGCCCTTGCTGCAGGGATCGCCTTCCTGGTGGAATACCTCGATACGACGCTCAAGACCATGGAAGATATCGAGCGCGTTCTGGGATTGCCTGTCATTGGTTACATTGCCCAGTTGCAGCAGGCCAAAAAAGGCAGCGAAGACAGCCTTTACGTTACGCGTCAGCCTCGCTCGCCGGTCTCTGAAGCATTTCGTTCCCTGCGCGCCAACCTTGAGTTTGCCGGCGTAGATAAACCGATCCGCCGCATCCTTGTAACGAGTTCCGGCCCGGGCGAGGGGAAGAGCACCATCTCTACAAACCTGGCGGCCATCATCGCCCAGGGCGGTAAAAAAGTGTTCTTGATGGATGGCGACTTGCGCCGTCCCAAGGTACATCGCTTCCTGGGCTTGCCCAACCAATTTGGGTTGAGCGACCTCTTCCGCACCGCCATGCCAATCAGCGCGGTTGCACAAAAGACCGACGAGAACGAAAACCTGCATGTGATCACCAGCGGATCCCTGCCGCCGAACCCCGCTGAGTTGCTTGGCTCGGCACGCATGGATGCCCTGCTGACCGAAGCTGAGAAGGAAGCCGATGTGGTCGTGATCGACAGCCCCCCCACGTTGGTGGCCGATGCGCAAGTTCTTTCCTCCAAAGTGGATGGCGTCATCGTGGTCATTTATCCCGGTCACACCCACGCCGACGCGGCCATGGCAACGCTCGAACAACTCCGACGGGCAGGCGCGCATGTGGTGGGCGTCGTGCTCAACCGCATTCCACGTGACCGCGCCGATTATTACGGCGGTTACCGTCACTATTCCCCCTATTATTCCGGCTACCACTATTATTCCGTGGAAGAAGGCAAGAAGAAAAACAGCTTTTCCATGTCGCGGTTATTCCGCGGAAAATCCTCTTCCAACGGGAATGGAAAGAATGGAAAGAATGGCCACAAGGAAACCGAGCCTGTTTCCGTGAAGGCAAATTCCGGGAAAGCGGATAAATAGCTTTTTCCCGTTGTTTTCAACATGAATAAACCTGTAAACGCCGCCCCCGGCATCTTTCAACGTTGCCCTCATCTGGGCTTGCATGATGACCGTTCCACGTCACTGGCTTATCCCTCGGCGTGGAATTGTTGTTATCGCGCCACGCCTCCTGAATCTGTCAGCACTGCGCATCAGGAGTCTGTTTGCCTTACTGTTGCGCACATGCAGTGCCCGATCTTGTTGCGCGCCGGCCAGCAGGGTCCGTTGCCTGATAACCTGCGCGGCGACGCAGACGTAATTCCCCACGTATCCCGGCCGCCTCGCAGCCGTGCGGGGATGGTCATCACATTGTTGGTATTGATCGCCGCCGGCGGATACTTGCTTTGGAGTTACCTCCCCCTTGCTTCTCTGCAGGCCGTTGTGGCCTCTCCCACACCACCTGCCCCAACAGAGACTCTCGCTCCTACCGAGACCAGCACGCCAACCAAAGAACTCGTCATCAACCCTGCTGAAGGTATCATCGCGTCTTTTACGGCCGAAGCCAAGACGCGCATCGCCAATTACACGCCTACTCCGCTTTTCACTGGCACACCTCCTACTGCTACCATTACGTCCACGATCACAGCGACATTCACACCCACGCGTACATTTACGCCGACCAAAACTCCCAGCATCACCCTCACCCCGCCTCCCAGCACCACTGCAACCTTTGCTCCTCCACCTGCCAATGGACCAAACTGCGGAGCCTCCCTCGATGCCCCGTTTGGCGGCGCGACCAAATTCATCTTGCATAAGATCCTGCCCGGCGAAAACCTGACAATTTACGCCGATACCTATCAAACCACCACCAACGCCATCATGGCGGTCAACTACCGTCTGCCTCTGCCCGTCTGGGCGGATTGGATCGTGGTGATTCCCTACAAGACCGATGTGGTCAATACCCTGCCGCCATTTGAACCGTATCAAGCCCTGAACATGCGCATCTCGATCGAAGAACTCGCCCGTCAGTTGGGCACGGATGCTGCATCGCTCGCCACATACAACGGATTCACCGAAGCCTGCGGATCATTTAATGGCTGGCTCTTGATCGCGCGGCCCAACCCCTGATCTTTTTCATGACAAGTCAATTCAGTATTGATTCTCTCAAGGCGATCCTTGACCAGGTCCACTCGCCGGAAGCTCTGGACACGCACCCATGGGTGACCAGCGCCTTTGTGCAAGAGACGCTTCATTCCAACGGGGAAGCGGGCTCCCCCGGCCGCGGCTTGCTTCTCGCCCTCGAGCGGATCTTCGCCTCCACCATTCCCGGCGCATCTCCCCGCCGTGGAAAACGTCTCGATACAGATTGGGGCGAATTCGGCTTGCTGGCCGCGCTCTACTTTGCCCCGCTCAAATTCGGCACAGCGATCCCTTCTTCGTTGCGCGATGCATGGGGCCGCATCGACTCTTCCATCCTTCTGTATGTTTTTGGTCGTGCTGATGGGTTAACCGCCGATCAACTCCAAACCTACAAACTGGTGGGTGATGAAGCTGATGCCGCACCAAACAGCACCCTAAGCGACTGGCATCGCAAGGGACTTCAGCAATTGGCTCAGGCTGTGCAGGCGCGCGAGACCTACCTTAAGGAAAACGCGTCCACGCCGAAGCAGGCTGGAGGTCAAATGCGAAGCGGGGGAGTGATGGGCTGGCTGCGAGCCAATGGGAAACAGGTCCGGCGTGCGGTCCTGGCGCTTGCCATCCTCATCCTGCTTTGGGCAGGTATCACCGGTGTGCGTGTGTTTATCCTTGCGCGCGCCGTGTACGACGATGTGAACCAATTCCGCGGCCTTGGCCTTACCGAAGACCCGAGCGTGGAGGCCATGCAAACCGCTGCCCCGCGCCTGACTACTTTACGCGAAGACTTCCATGAATTGCATCGTGCTGTATCTCCCTTCCTCTGGCTGGGACCTGTCTTAAGCTGGATCCCGGAATATGGCGGAGATATTGCGGAGGCGCGTGACCTGATGGTGCTCGGCGATTCGATGTTGACTGCCGCCGATACCACCTACCAGGCTGTGTCTCCCATGCTCGATCTGCTCACCACCCGGTCAGACACGGAGGAGGGATTTGATACTGCCCGCCTCTTGCAGATCCTCGATGAAGCCCAGCCGCGCCTGCTCGAAGCCCAACAACAGGTCAACGATGCGGTCGAAGCGCGCGCGCGAATAGACGTGGACCGTCTCTCACCGCTTGCACGCGAAGCAATGACCAATTATGTGGACAAAGCCCTGCCGTGGATGCAGGATGGCATTGTGATCGCCAACGAACTTCCGCGCCTGATGGGCGCAAGTGATGAAGGGCCGAAAACATACCTGCTACTGGCCCAGAACGAGGATGAATTGCGCCCCACAGGCGGGTTTATCACTGCGGCGGGGACACTGCTTTTGAAAGACGGGCAGATCGCCAACCTGACTTTTGAGAACAGCAGCGAATTGGACAATTGGACCAAGGCGTATCCTGTTGCGCCATGGCAGCTTCATCAATACATGAACAGCCCTGTTCTAGTGCTGCGTGATACCAACTGGTTCTCGGATTTTCCAACAGCAGCCTTGTATGCCGAGTCTTTGTATGCCTACCAAAACGATCATTCCGTGGATGGCGTGATCGCCCTGGATCAGCATGTGTTGGTGGAGCTTTTGCGGGCCACCGGGCCGGTCAACGTGGATGGTTCCGATGAGCCGATCACTTCTGATAATGTCGTTGCTTATATGCGCGCGCAAAAAGTGCCGCCGGGAGGTTCGAGCAACCCCGATGCAGTGGCATGGGATAGCAAGGCATTTATCAACAAACTGACATCTGCCTTGTTGAACCGCATCCTCGAAGGCGGCGCTGATTGGGAGGTGCTGGCTGTCATGTTGGTGCGGGCTTTGGATGAACACCACATCCTGATCCAAATTGATAACCCGGCATTGACCCCCATCCTGGTACGCCGCGGGTGGGATGGTGCAGTCCGCCCGGATACGGGTGATTTCCTGATGGTGGTGGATACCAATGTCGGCTTTAATAAAACCAATGCCGTGGTCGAGACCAGCATCCGGTACGATGTGGACCTTTCCATTCAGGGTGCGGCCATGGCGAGCCTGAGCGTGACCCATCGCAACAATGCCGTGCCATTGAAATGCCAACCCCTTGGCGTGATCGATTATTGGACCATCGAAGACCCGAAATATTTTGAAAGTGATTACCCGATCGACCGCTGTTACTACACCTACCTGCGCGTCTATCGGGTCCCCGGCGCAGAATTGATGGATGCCAATCCGCAGAGCATCCCCGCCGAATGGATGCCCCGCCAACAACCTGTGCCGCCTCAAGTGGACGTGATTAAAGAGGAAGGTATCGTTGGCTTGGATGGGTATGGCCTTCTCAAGGTGGTACCCGGCGGCGAGTCCATTCAGACCGATATGCGCTTTACCCTTCCTGCCGATGTGGTTACGCCGCCATCCGGGCAAGGGGGCTGGTCTTACAAACTGCTCGTTCAGAAACAGCCAGGTACGCTGGCAATTCCCTTCACTCTTACGGTGCGCCTGCCGAAGGGAGCCAGCATCCTCTCCATGCCCACAGATGCCGCCTTTGCCGATGGTGTCGTTACCCTCTCTTCCACCCTGCGCCTGGACCAGGAACTGGAGATCATCTTCACTATTCCGTAAATCCGGCTCAAATCCGAACCCCCTGTTTTTAATTCAACGGTAAAATCGCCCTGAAATTATCCTAAAAAAGGAGATCAATGATGATGAAGCGTGTTATCCCGATCCTGGTCGTAGCCGCGATGATCCTTACGATCATCGGCGTGGCCAGCGCCGGCTCGTTTCCCAAAGGGAACTCGGTCACGGATGGTTCACTTTTCCCCAAGTCCATCGTGGTGACCCAGCCCGGCTTCTTCAATATTGGCGGTGTCTGTACCATTGACATCAAATATAAGAAGGAAGGCGTAAAGAATAACCTTGACTCGGAAGTTCCGATCAAGGAATCCAGGAAAGTGCCGTGGCCTTTTGCGCCCGAAGAGCAGTTCTTCCCGGGTTGTCATGTAGTGCATTTCAAGAACGACAAGGAAGTGCAGCAGGCTGATCCCAACGACGGCACCTGGAAGATCTGTTTCGGCGCCCGCCCTGAGCTCGAAACCAAGATTTACTACTACGAAGACAAACCCGCCAGCGGCGAGCGTGTCTGGATGCCCCTCCCAACCGTAACCGAGGATGCCTATATCTGCACGGATGCGCTTTATACCGGCGTTTACATGCCTGGTGGGCATCCCCCGGAAGATACTGGCTTGCCCGTCACCGGTGAAGAAGGTGCCGGTCCCACCCCAGGGCCTGCCTCTGTTCAGCCCCCTCCTCCGTCTAATCGCATCACAGAGTCGGGCGCCTACTCCATTGGCGGTATCTGCACCCTGATCGTGGTTTACAAGCAGCCGAACCTCTCCGATGATGTGTGGGTGGAACCCGAAACGCAGGATACCCGCGCCATCCCCTTCCCCGATGACAAGGACCTGCTCTACCTGCCTGGTTGTCACGTTTTGCATTACGAGCCGCTCATGCTCGAGACAACCGATGAAATGGGTGAGTGGAAGATCTGTTTTGCCGAGCGCCCCGGTCAGGATATGACGATCTACTACTACACCGACGATCTCAACTCCCTCATTCCGCCGTGGACCCCGCTCCCGACCACCATCGAAGATGGTCAGGCTTGTGCTCCCGCCAACTGGACCGGTGTGTACGCTCCGGCTGGTAATTAACTTCGCTTGATCGAATTGACAGGGTAGTGGTTCTCGCCGCTACCCTGTCTTTCATTAACCGTGAACCGTTCTTCGCGTCTTCTTTCCATCCTCCCGCTATTAATAACATCGGCAGCTCTGCTATGGGCGTATGCGTCCACGCTCGCTCCCGGCCTGACGTGGGCCAACAGCGGTGCAGACGGAGGGGATCTCGCCACAGCAGCGGCGACGGGTGGGGTGCCGCATCCCACCGGCTATCCGGTCTACCTCCTTCTGGCGGGCATTTTCCAGCGCTTGCCGGTCGGACCGCTGGCGTTTCGCACCAACCTCCTATCCATGGCTGCGACGATCGTTGCGGCATCGGTGGTTTATGCGCTGACGGTCCGGCTGCTCGCTTCAGCCGGGGCATGGACGAGCCGGTTCGGCGGGGTGGTTGCTGCGCTGGCGTATGGGCTTTCGCCAATGGTATGGTCGCAAGCGGTCATCACGGAAGTGTATGCGCTGCACGGTTTATTTCTTGCGCTTCTCCTGTATCTTTCCAATGAAGAGGCACTGGCCATTCCCGCTCGCAGGCTGGACGCGCTCAACGGGCTCGCGCTGGGTCTCGCGCTTGGGAATCACGTCACTGCCGTATTTTTGCTCCCTGTGGTTTTTCTGGCGGGTATTAGAGGTTGGGCTTCGCTTTTCCGCCGGGCAGTTTTTTTTATTATTGGCCTTATACCTTACCTGATCCTGCCACTGCGTGCCATGACGCATCCGCCGGTCAGTTGGGGGGATGCCTCAACATGGGATGGATTCGTTTGGCTTGTCTCTGGCAGACTTTACCAGGATGAACTTTTTTCGTTCTCAGCCGCACAGGTTTGGGCCCGCACCCAGTCGGCGGCTGCTCTGTTACTCGAGCAGTTCGGCATTCCCGGCGTTGCGCTCGGCTTGTTTGGAGCGGTCGTCTTTGCTTCAGCCAGCCGCCTCCACAAGAGCATGATTTGGCTGGTGCTCATTTCATTTGTTTTCGCCATTTTTTACGTTACACGCGACTCCTTCGTGTACCTGTTGCCCGCTTTCCTGTGCTTTGCGGTCTGGATCGGTGTGGCATGCGGCAGGTTGATGGAGTCGATCCCGATCCGTTATGCATTGCCGGGCAGGTTGATCGCTTCGCTGACGTTGACCGCAGCTCTTGTGGTGTGGGCGCTTGGAACCTTCCCGCAGGTGGATGCTTCGCAGGATGCCCGGGCTGAGACATTCGGACCGGCGGTCCTCTCGCAATTGCCGCAGGGTGCCCTTGTGTTCACAAAAACCGATGAGGCGGTCTTCACGCTCTGGTATTTCCACTACGCCTTGGGCGAACGCCCGGATGTGGTTGTGGTCGCGTCTGATCTGCTGCACCATGCCTGGTATCAGACTACACTGCGTGCAACGTATGACCAACTCAACGTGCCGGGACCGTTTCCGTTTGAAGAAACGATCCGCCAGGCCAACCCGTTATCCCCGGCCTGCTATGTAGATTCTTCCACTGTGAATGTATTATGCCTCCCGCCCGCAGCGCATGGGCCGTAAACCGCTGGGACGAAGTTGGCCTGCGATGTGCCGGCCCGTTTGGGCGGGTCCATCCGAAGCGGAATTGGAAGGAAAGAGCCTCCAGCAATGGAGGCTCTTTCCTTTCCTGTGTCCTATGCTGCCAGGTACTGTGTCTTGATGCAAACGCGGCAATGCCCGATCATCATTTCAATCGTCTGCCGTGAAAGCACACTTTTCAGGCGGGATTTCCCGTATTTCCATGCCAAATTCCCCCGATTTTTTGCATGGCATCCCCCTGGCGTAAGAGTAGGGAATTCCCCCATATGGGGACGCGTGGAATCATGTGAAAATTAAAACAGGATCATCCCCTGACTGGCGGATGAAGGAATGCTTTTATGATGCAAGGAATAAGAAACGCCAAATTGCAAAGCGAACTCGCCAATGCCGATTCGTGTATTGATTAACTCGAGCGTGCACTTCCTGCCATGGACCCGGTGCGGGCTGCTCCGGAGCTCCTGGCTGAATCCTGCCGCCAGAAACGATGTATCCATCCCGCAGTATGTTTTGAGCGAGAGCGGGCGCCGGATCTGTGCGCCGAGGCTGGAGGGTTCTTTCCCCTGGCTGAAGGCAAATGGAACGCGTGCCGTTAAAAGCAACTAACACTTCATCGCGGAGATCGCCAATGAAAAAGAAACAAACCAAAGCCGAGATCCTGGCAGAACTGGAAACCGCCCAGAAACGGATCGCCAAATTGGAATCCATGCGGGGGAACGAAAACGATGATC
>CAYNQA010000056.1:3183-13275 GCA_964399225.1 uncultured Anaerolineaceae bacterium | reverse complement strand
GGAAGGAGAAGCGTAAAGAGTCGGAGGTGGGGTCGATCTCTTTGAGATAACGGCGGTAGAAATCAAGGTCGCGGTGATCGCGTTGTTTGAGGTGCGCGGGCTGGAAGTGGGTCACTTCCACAGGCGGGTTAAATTTTGTGCGCTCCTCATTTTCTGGGATGCCGGAATCGGGTGCGACGTTGCCGATTGCGAATTGCGCCGCGTCGAGGCCGTGGATGCGGGCAAGCAGGTTTTCAGCAATGCGCAGGTGACCGATCCAGGTGCACATCAGGTGGTGGTTGTCCTTTGTTTCAGAGCAGCGGAGAGACGCGGGAAGAAGAGGGCGATCACAATGCCGAGGGAAACTTCGAGCAAATAGACCAGATTCTGATTGGGAACGAACAGCCCAACCACAAATACCAAAACAACCATCACTATCCATGTCGGGATCGCATCGAAAAGGCGGGCAAGCCAGCGAATGCGGCTTATCGGTAGAAGCATATACATCAACACGAATGTCAGCAATAACGCAAGAACCCAGATCAGGTATGTGTTACTGCGAATGAAATCAATTCGATGGACGATGCGGAATTGTTTGATAAGCAATATCAAAGGAAAGTGAACATAAAGATAGAGCAGGGAATTTCGGCCGAGGTAAGTGAGAGGCTTCATCCAGCGCTCATTGTTGAATATGGATGGCAGGGCTCGTGCAAAGTAAAAACCGAGGAACAACATGGAACAGCACAGGAGGAAGACCGAAAAGGACATGTCTTCCTTGTTCTGGATATCGAGACGATAGTCAGTCAGGGTGTAAGCGACCAGCGCCAGCACAGAGAAAATACCCAATCCAAGGTTCAGGCGATTGTCGGCGCGCCAGCAGAAGAGACCCAGGAAGAAGAGAAAGAGCCATGGAAAGATCGGGAAAATACCCGGCGGCACGATCAGGTTACGCCCGGGAAAAACAGTGTCGTTCAATGCCATTTGGATCAACGGTTTGGCGGCTGCGGAAGCAAAGCCTAAAACAAAGTAGACCCACTTCGAAGGATGCAGGTAGCGTTCGAGTAAATAGATGATGCACGACCCAACCACCACGAACTGAATGATATCGAATTCGATCTCGTTAAGGAAACCAGGGTCGGTAATGCGGTTGAAGCTGAAACCCAGCAGGAAGAGGAAAGCGTAGGTGAGGAAGAAACTGCGCGGGGGATATTTCTGTGCTTGAAAGGATGCAGTTATGCCTGAGACGGCATAGAACAACACAGGAGCAAGGATGCCAATAATACGAAAACGTTCGTAGCCATTGATATTCAATCCCATATGAGGGATGACCATCATGGCACAACCGATTCCTTTGAGTACATCAAGCGTGATATTGCGCTGCGAATCAGTCATGTGTCAGATCTCCTATTTCCGCATCCATGCGGGGCGGAGGGATGCTATTTTGCGATAGGCGGGGCAGGATGTTTCGTGCGCGCCGGGCAGGTAGCCCGTGGACATTAGGAACTCGTTTACAATCTCGCCGCCGGTGAACACAAAGTTCTTCTTAAAGAGTTTTACCCATTCCTCTTTCGAGAGTGGGTGGTGCGAATCCAGCCAGTCCTTGAATGAACCAAAATCTTTTTGGATGGCAAGGATTTTCTGGGCATTCACGATCGCCGCGTTGACTTTGAGGCGGTTGCGGATGATACCCGCATCGGCAAGCAGGCGGGCGCGGTCTTCTTCCTCATAATGCGCCACCTTCCTGACGTTGAAGCGGTGATATGCCTTGCGGAAATTTTCCGCCTTCTTGAGGATCGTTATCCACGAAAGACCAGCCTGGTTAATTTCGAGCACGAGGCGCTCGAAGAGCAGGTCATCGTCAGCGAGGGGGAATCCGTATTGTGTGTCATGATAGAGGCGATTGTAGGTATCTTCCGGGTGGGCAAGACAATATTGGCAGTAGGTTGTCATATATCCCATTTTACTATCTCACCGTCCACACGATCACAAATTTCATGTTTATCAATTAGGGAAATTATGACAGGATTTTCAATTTTCATTTCCGAATCCTTCAAAAACGCCTTGACAAATGGAGTATTTGGGAGAAAATAGGAGCCATCCCGCTTGACGAGAATTTCCTACGTCATACAAAACCCCTTTTCCATCCCCTGCGGCAGACGTCCATTTATGGACGTTTTTTTACTTAAGGGAGAAGGTAGCGGTCCAGGAGGTGCTTGCGCACAGATGACGGTCCCCCCCTCTCCGTTGACCTAATTTGCAAGACCCATCATTTTGAAGTTTAAGAGGAGAAAACGTTCCATGTCTAAAAAGTTGATCCAGAAGATCGCGGCAGTGATCGTGGTGGCCGTGATGGTCCTTGGCTCTTTCATGATGTACGGCGGCAGCAGCAATGTTCCGCAAATAATGGGAATGGAAGGCTCTGCCGAAGCCATTCGCATTGACCCCAACGCACCGACGGCTGGCGTTCGCGGCCCGTTCGTAGAAACCTTTGCTGCAGCGGTTTCGATGGACACCGACCTGCGCAACCTCCCGCAGACGGGTCCCGAGCGCAAGCACCTGAGCCGCGAGATGGGCCAGATGCCCTCTCGTGTCAAGGATCAGGGTCCGGATACCGTCGTTCAGACGGATAGCGCTGTTGGCAACCGCCCTCTCGGCGAACCCCTTGCCGCCGCTCCCGCTCCGCTCATCACCTTCAAAGGCCTCGACCTCCAGAACTGGGGCGCCGGCTGGCCCCCCGACACGCACGGTGATGTCGGCCCGACCCACTACATCCAGGCTGTAAACACCTCCATCGGCATCTTCCGCAAGTCCGATGGCGTTCGTCTCGCCGCCTTCACCTTCGATAACTTCTTCATCGCTGCTGGCGGTTCCGGTGCATGCACCACCATCAACTACGGCGACCCTGTCGTGCTCTACGATCAGATCTCCGGCCGCTGGATCATCACCGACTTCGCCTTCGCCGGCGATGGCACCACGCCTCCCTATTACGAGTGCGTGGCTGTGTCCAAGACTGCCGACCCGGTCAGCGGCGGCTGGTGGCTGTATGAGATCGTTGCCAGCACCACTGCATTGAACGACTATCCCAAGCTGGGCATTTGGAACGACGGCATCTACATGTCGGCCAACATGTTCACTGGCGGCGCCTCCTACGGCGGCGTGAAAGTTTGGGCGCTCAACCGCGATGACTTGATCAGCGGCGCTCCGTTGCGCTCGGTGTCGTTCACCCTCGGCACTTCCTACTTCAGCCTGCTTCCGTCCAACCTCAAGGGCACCCTCGCTCCGGCTGGAACCCCGAATTACTTCCTCTCTGACTACGGCTCGAACACCAGCGTGAAGATGTGGAAGTTCACCACAAACTGGGCCACCCCCTCTTCCTCCACCTTCACCGGCCCCACCAGCATCGCTGTGGCTTCGTTCACCCGCCCGGCCTCCAACTCGGTGCGCCAAAACGGCAGCACCGTTCGCCTCGATACCCTCGGCGACCGCCTCATGTCGAACCTGCAATATCGCAACGTCAATGGCGTACAATCCCTTTGGGTTTCGCGCACCGCAAAAGTTTCGAATTCCTCGTACGGCATCCGCTGGTATGAGATCCGCAACATGAGCGGCACGCCCAGCGTGTATCAGCAGGGTACCTACGCCCCGAATGCTGCCTACCGCTGGATGCCCAGCCTCGCCGTGGATAAGTTCGGCAACATGGCTGTTGGGTATAGCGTCTCCACCTCCACCATGTTCCCGGCCATCCGCTACGCCGGCCGCCTCGTGACCGATGCCCTCGGCACCCTCGGCCAGACCGAGCAGACCCTCTTTGCCGGCACCGGCGGACAAACCAGCTACAGCCGCTGGGGCGACTATGCCTCCATGTCCGTGGATCCTGTGGACGACTGCACCTTCTGGTTCACCACCGAATACTACGAAACCACCGGCACCAACTGGCAGACCCGCATCGGCTCGTTCAAGTTCCCGGGCTGTCCGTAAACATCCCACTGAACGGTAATAAACAAACTGGCGGCCAATTGGCCGCCAGTTTGCATATATTCCATAATATATCTCTGATTTTCGTTTTTGTAAGAATCCAACCAAAGTACCTTCCTTCATCAAGCCACAAGTATTAAAAAGGATATATCATTAGGAGGATAAGAGATCATTACCATCATTTCAAATCCGAGAACGGAGAAAGCATGAAGAAACAATTACGCACCGCATCCATCATCACATTGATCGTCATCTTATTCGCGGCATGGACAATGGCATCGCCATCCCGCTCGAATTCCAACACTGCATACAATATTCCGCGCATGCTTGGGGTGGAAGGGGAACCGGAATCGATCCAGGTACAAGGCACGCCCAGCGCCGACATCCAGGGGCCATTCTACGAAGTTCACGGGGCAGCCATATCCATGGACGTGGACCTGCGCAGCCTGCCGCAATCGGGTCCGGATAAGAAGCGCCCAATGCGTGAGCTGGGACAAAACCCCCGCTTCACGTCAGACGCGGAACCGGATCCTGTCCTCCAAACAGATGACTCCGCCATGGGCCGTCCGCTAGGCGACTTGCTGGCGCCGGCCCCATCTCCTCTAACGAGCTTCAAAGGTCTTGATCTGCAAAACTGGGGCGGCGGCTGGCCTCCCGACACCCATGGCGATGTTGGTCCCAATCACTACATTCAGGCGGTCAATACGTCTGTTGGGATCTACAATAAAAGCACCGGTGCCAGCCTGGCAGCCTTCACCATGGACAATTTCTTTTCTGCCGCTGGAGCATCGGGCGTATGCGCCTCAGGTAACAACGGCGACCCGGTTGTGCTGTACGATCAAGTCTCGGGCCGCTGGATCATTACGAACTTCGCCTGGACCGACACCGCCAACGGACCCTATTACGAATGTATCGCCGTTTCTAAAACAGCAGACCCCGTCAGCGGCGGGTGGTGGATCTACAATTTTGTTGCCGATACAACGTCGCTGAACGACTATCCCAAATTGGGCATTTGGAACGACGGCATCTACATGTCGTCCAACCTGTTCGACTGTCTCAACAGCGCATGCTCCAGCGCGAATTACAGCGGCGCAAAAGTTTGGGCGCTCAACCGCAATGACCTGATCAGCGGCGCATCGCTCCGCTCGATCGCCTTCACTCTCGGCTCGTCCTACTACAGCCTGCTTCCTTCAAACCTCAAAGGCACAGCCGCGCCAAACGGCACCCCGGCCTACTTCATGTCGGATGGATTCACAAACTCCAGCATGATGATGTGGAAGTTCAGCTCGAATTGGACATCGCCTGCATCATCCACTTTCAGCGGGCCAACCACGTTCTCGATCGCAAGCTACACCCAGCCTTCAGGGTCTGTGCCGCAAAAGAACGGCGAAGCTCTGGATACACTCGCGGACCGATTGATGACCTGGCTCCAGTACCGCAACGTCAACGGCGTGGAATCACTTTGGGCCACGCGCACTGTGGTGGCCGGCTCATCCATGGGTATCCGCTGGATGGAAGTGCGCAACATGAGCACAACGCCTACGGTGTATCAGCAAGGCACATACGCTCCCGATTCACTCTACCGCTGGATGCCCAGCCTGGCCGTGGACAAGGACGGCAACATGGCTGTAGGTTACAGCGTTTCGTCTTCAACCATGTTCCCCGCAATCCGCTATGCAGGCCGCCTGGCCGGGGACCCGCTCGGTGTGCTTAGCCAAACCGAGACCAGCTTGATCGAAGGCACAGGATCGCAGAGCGGCGGATACAACCGCTGGGGCGACTATGCATCCATGTCTGTGGACCCGGTGGATGACTGCACCTTCTGGTTCACCACCGAATATTACGAAACCACCGGCAGTAATTGGCAAACCCGCATCGGCTCGTTCAAATTCCCGTCGTGTGGAGGCACTCCATCCACGCCAACGGCGACTCCCACATCCACGAATACTCCCATTTTTACGAACACTCCGACCTTGACGCCCACTGCCACAAGCACACCAGGCGGTTCAGAGACTGTCATCAATCCTGGTTTTGAAAGCGGCCCCGGCGTGGGCTGGACAGAATATTCGGCCAAGGGCTACGAGATCGTGTCCACGAATCGCCCGCATGCCGGCTCGTATAGCGCATATTTCTGCAACTACACGACGTGTAATGAATATGTCCAACAAGCCATCACGGTTCCGAGCAATGGGAGCCTGACGTACTGGTGGTATATGACCAGTTCCGACTCGAAACTGTCAGCGCGTGACACGCTGAAAGTGCAGCTCTATTCCACGGGCGGCACCTTGCTAAAAACCTTGCGCACCTGGAGCAACACCAGCACGCGTTCTGTCTGGAAGCAGGATACGCTCAACATCTCGGCCTACGCCGGCCAGACCGTGATCCTCCGCTTTAGCGCAGCAAACAATTCCACGCTGCCCACAGGCTTTTGGGTGGATGACGTGGCGGTCAACGGCGGCAGCGCCCCAACCCCGACAGCGTTCTTAACTTACACGCCCACCAGCACGGGAGGCGGCTCGAACCTTTTCATCAACCCAGGCTTCGAAAGCGGACCTGGTGTCGGTTGGACGGAATACTCATCCAAGAATTACGAACTGATCACAACTACGCGGCCGCGCACGGGCAGTTATAGCGCATACCTTTGCGACTACAATGCCTGCAACGAATACATCCAGCAAACGGTCAAGGTTCCCGCCAACGGCATCCTGACATACTGGTGGTACATGACCAGCTCGGATTCCACAACAACGGTCTATGATGGCTTGAGAGTACAGGTCTACAACACCAGCGGTACTCTGCTAAAAACGTTACGCACGTGGAGCAACACCAGCACGCGCAATACCTGGTCTCAAGACTCGCTCAGCCTTTCGCTCTATGCCGGTCAAAACGTGATCATCCGTTTCACGGTCACAACAGACAGCTCGTATCCCAGCGCCTTCTGGCTGGACGACCTTGTAGTCAAGTAAAGCCCGAATGAAAAAACTGGCGGCCATAAGCCGCCAGTTTTATTTAATGTAGATCTCCATCACAGGCAAAATACGGGGTTGACCTTCCACCTCGCCGACACTCTCGCCCACCTTGTGCGCCCCCATCTTTTCATAGAACGACTGCGCATTCGGATCCGACTCCACCCACAAAGCAGATGCGCCCCTCGCTCGCGCCCGCTTCACTGCCTGACGGAAGAGGGCCGCACCCACCCCCTGCCCCATCTCCCCCGGGCGGACCCAGAGATGGTCCAGCCACCAGGCGCCGTCCCGTTCTTGCTTGAACGCAACGAAGCCAGCCGCTCTCCCGTTGACCGAAGCGAGCCAGGTCTCATTCTCATCGATGTACTGCCGGGTGATCGTCAGTTGCGGAATCCAGATCCGGATCCATTGCTCCGGGTATCCCCAATGCCGCTTGGACTCAACGGCGATGCTCGTCAACATCTCGGCGTGCTCCGGGCGGGCACGTTCGAGCGTCAGTTCGTGATTCATGCAAAGGCGTGCGCCTGTTTGAGCGCATCATCATAATGCAACTGGTCGTGATAAACGCCGATGCGCAGGGTGACGATCAGATTGCACCAACCGAAGACCGGGTCATAGATATAGAGGTTGCCAAGCACGTCCGCGTCCTTGCCCTCATAAAACGCGCAGACCTTGGCGTGAACCGCTTCGGTCTCCGCTTTCAGGACAGATAGAGGCACCGGCTTCGCAGGCGTATGCTTTGGCGGCCAGAGGAATCCCACCCAATGCGGAAAACTCGGACTGCGGTAGACATCCTCCACCTCGGCGGAATACGGCCGCGCCCGCTTGCGCTCGCCATACCAGCGGAACCATTTCCATGTCGTGGTCACGAGAGGGTAGAACGTCTCGAACAAGCGCATGTTGTGATCGAGGATCTCGCCGATGCTCCATTCCTTCGGCGCAGGCCTCTGCCAGAGTTGAACATCGGTCAACCCGTCTAACGCAGAAAATGCAGCGATCCGCTGCGAGTCCATTTTAGCGAGAATGGGGAGAATAGAATTGTCCATTGAAAGCCTTTAGCCGCGAATTTCACGAAGCAGCCAAAACACAACATTTGTGAAAATCGCGGCAGAGCGTTTTTACCCCACCACGCGGATCTCGCGCGGCATGTCGCTGAGCGACTCGGCGCCGCTCTCGGTGATGACCATGTTGTCTTCGATGCGCACGCCGTTGCGGTTGGGCAGGTAGATGCCGGGTTCCACGGTGTAGGCCATGCCAGGTTCAAGCAATTGCATGTTGTCGCCGCGCATGTATGGTTCTTCGTGGCCTTCCATCCCAATGCCGTGACCGGTGCGATGCGTAAAATATTTTCCGTAGCCCGATTTCTCGATCACCTCGCGTGCAGCCTTGTCCACATTGGCGCAGGGCACGCCGGGTTTACCCGCGGCGCGACCGGCCGCATTGGCCTCCTGCACGATCTTGTGGATCTTCTGGCACTCATCATCCACCTCGCCGACGGCAAACGTGCGTGTCAGGTCGGAGATGTATCCATCGTAAGCCGCGCCCCAGTCCACTACGAGCAGGTCGCCACGCTGGAGTTTACGATCGCTGGGTGAAGCGTGCGGGTTGGCCGCGTTCGGTCCGCCCGAGACGATGGGGCTGAACGGCAACTCTGGTTCTGAACCATTCTTGAGCAATTGGATGACCAACTCGTTGGAGAGTTCTTTCTCGGTCATGCCGATCTTGATCAGCGGGATGGTCGCCTCGAGCGCGGACTGTGCGATCTGCACCGCGCGCTTCATCTTCTGGATCTCGTCCAGATCCTTGCGCAGGCGGAGTTCAGCCAACGCCAAAGAGGCGTCCGGGAAATCGGCTTCGGGAGCGGCGTCGCGGACGAAGGACAACTCCAGCAGGCGCAACTGCCTCGGCTCCACGCCGACCCGCTTCCCGTCGAGTCCGAGCGATTGGGCGGCGCCACGGAAGGCTGCATCCCATTCGGCGGGATTCTCTCCGTACGGGAAGGGAGTGTACGGCTGTCCATTCAATTTTTGCATTTCGAGTTCGGGCAGGACGATGGCGGGAGTCTTGCCCGGCGCGAAGAGCAGGACGACGGGACGTTCCATCAGGTGGAAATGCAGACCGGTAAGATGCGTGAGGGTGGGACCCGGATTGAGGACAACAGCATCCAGGTTCGAGGTGCGGAGCGATGCGGCGAGCTTTTCGAAGCGTGAGGTCATGTGGTCTCCTGTTTACTGTCGTCATCGCGAGTCTTCGAGATGCAATCCCCACGCACAAGGAGAAACTCTCCATACTTTGGGGATTGCTTCACTGTCGCTCGCAATGACAGATTTAAAATTTATTTATACGAGTTTCTTCGTTTCGTCAACGCGGACTCGGTGATCCAGTCCACGAGCCAGGGCATCAGCCAATCGGCCCAGATGGCGATCTTGTAATACCACGGCATGATGACCGTGCGGCGCGGACGTTTGGCGAGGTCCACCACGCGCTCGGCCACCTCTTCGGAGGTCATCGAGCGGAAGTAGCGGCGCAGAACGGATTTTTTCATCGGGTGATCGCCGGTGTGCTCGCCAAATTCGGTCTTGGCGGGGCCAGGATAAATGCCCGAGACGCGCACTCCGAACGGCTCGACCTCGCGGCGCAGGGCATCGGTAAATCCGCGCACGCCAAATTTTGTGGCCGCGTAAATGGTGTACGTTGGCGCGGCGATCCAGCCTGCCACCGAGGACATGTTGATGATGTGACCGGAGCGGCGCTTGAGCATGTGCGGTAAAACAGCGTGCGTAACGTGGATCACACCATGCAGGTTCACATCGAGTTGAGTCTCGATATCGCGTTCGGCACCAAGGTTTTCGTGCCAGGCGAGACGGCCAAAGCCCGCGTTGTTGAAGAGGATGTCAATGTGACCGTACAGGTCGAGGACGGTCTCGACCATGAGCTGGATCTCCTGACGGTCAGCCACATCCACAGGGACGGCGAAGGCCTCCCCGCCCTCTTTCTGGATGGCGGCGGCCAGCGCCTGCAAACGGTCAATGCGGCGGGCGGCCAGCACCACGCTGCATCCTTCGCGCGCGAACAACCACGCCGCGTCCATGCCGAAACCGGAGGAAGCCCCGGTGATGAGAACTACTTTTCCTTTGAGCGATTCTGTCATGGGGTTATTTTATCGTGATAT